>SKNE01000287.1 GCA_007120675.1 Bacteroidales bacterium | reverse complement strand
CGCGGCGTTGCCGTTGCGAGGCAAGCCACCGGTATGAAAACAAAATCGCAAAAAAAATGTTCGATCTGGCTTCGGACGAAGCGTCCGTCCCCAGCTGCCGGGCAGAACGCCCATTCCACGATGCCGTTAAAACATCCGCTCTCACCTGCCAGGCAGAACGTTCATCCCCCCTGCCGGCAGAAGCACGGTCCCCAACGCCAGCAGAACCGCAGTTCTGGCCCGCGGCATCGTCCCCCTCCCCGGAAACGGGAAGAGCCCTAATCCAGCGAGCCATCCATGCTGAACTCCACGAAGACCCAGCGATTATCCAACCGCCCGTAGGTTACCAGCGACTTGATCGTGTGCTCTCCGCCTGAAAAGGCCCGATGGTTGTAAAAGTCCTCCACCTGCTCCCGCACCTGGTCATCGGGCGCACTGTCCAGCCGCGACTGTCGCGTCTCGGGCCACCCCTGGTTGATCTCAAAGCCATAAGGCATGAACGCGCGCGACATCACCCAGGGCTCTTTCACCCGGATAGTCACGTGGAACAACATGTCCATGAATTCATTTTCATTGAACCGGTCCAGGCGGTTGTCCGCAAATTCAATCTCCACCACCTCCAGGATATCCTGGTAACGCGCTTGCTCCAGGTGGTCCTGGATCTGATTCCTGGCGTGTTCAACGGGCAGGTTGTCCCCGCTGCCGCAAGCAGAAAAGAATAACGCCAGCGCCAAAAATCCGGGGAGCAAGCGCCGCACCCCCCTGGCCTGGTAAAACAATGTCCCGGTAGATGGTAGTCTCTTCGTGAGCCTTTTCATAGGATGGGTTTTATGGTGATCTCTCTCTATCAACAATCAAAAAAAACCCTGTCTACCGGCAGATAAACAGGGTCTGTAGTAGCGGGGGCAAGATTCGAACTTGCGACCTTCGGGTTATGAGCCCGACGAGCTACCTCTGCTCCACCCCGCAGTGTGTCATTCAAGATGCAAAAGTAAGACTTTTTCCCGTCCTGACAAAACAGAACCGCCAATTTTTCCAGATTTTTCCTGAAAAGACCTACCTTTGTCACTAATCAGGCCTGCTCACGGCAGCCGGGGAACACTTTCTGCCCAATGGCGGCACGAAAACAAAACCGTCCGGCGGGCCGCAAAACACAATGACCCCATCCCATGACGGAGGAAAAAACACACAAGGCGGGATTTGTTAACATCATCGGGAACCCCAATGTGGGGAAATCCACGCTGATGAACACCCTGCTGGGCGAGCAGCTGTCCATCATCACACCCAAGGCCCAGACCACACGTCACCGCATCCTGGGAATCGCCAACGGGACTGATTACCAGATTGTCTTTTCCGACACGCCCGGGGTGCTGGAACCCGGATATAAACTTCAGGAACACATGATGCATTTTGTGATGTCGGCCCTGGACGATGCCGATATCTACCTGGTGCTCACCGAGGTGGACAATGACTTCAACCACCCGGGCATCCTGCAACGCATCGAAAAGTCAGGTGTGCCCGTCATGCTGCTGGTCAATAAGGCCGACCTGGACAGAGGCGAAGAGGTGGACAGGCTCTGCGGGAAATGGCAGGCAGCCTACCCCCGCTGGCAAGTGATGCCTGTGTCGGCCTTGATGGCTTACAACATCGACAAGGTATTGAACGGCATCCTGGACCTCCTGCCTGTTTCGCCCCCTTTCTTCCCAAAGGATGAGCTCACCGACAAGCCCACCCGCTTCTTCGTTGCAGAGACCGTAAGGGAGAAGGTGCTGATGAACTACCACCAGGAGATTCCCTATTCGGTGGAGGTGGTGGTGGACACCTTCAAGGAGGAGGGGGAGCTGATCCGCATACGTTGCGTGATCCACGTGGCCAGGGAAAGCCAGAAAGGGATCATCATCGGACACAAGGGAGCGGCCCTGAAAAAGGTGGGCACCGAGGCCCGTAAGAGCCTGGAAGAGTTCCTTCAGAAAAAGGTGTTCCTGGAGCTGCACGTAAAGGTCAGCAAAAACTGGCGCGAAGACGAAAGCCAGCTCAGGCGTTTTGGTTACCGCTAATTAATTGATAAGGATATGTCCAACATCATTGCACTGGTAGGCCGCCCCAACGTGGGCAAATCCACCCTTTTCAACAGGCTGGTAAAGCGACGCATGGCCATCGTTGATCCCACCGCCGGGGTCACGCGCGACCGGCACTACGGAAAATCCGACTGGAACGGGATCGAGTTTTCGGTCATCGACACCGGGGGCTATGTGGCCGGGTCGGACGATGTGTTTGAGGAGCAGATCCGCGACCAGGTGGAGATGGCGCTGGAAGAGGCCAGCGTGGTGCTTTTCCTGGTGGATGTGATGGAAGGGATCACCCCCATGGACGAAGAGGTGGCTGACCTGCTCAGGAGGAACAAGAAACCCTATTTCCTGGTGGCCAACAAGGCCGATAACGGCCAGCTAATGAACCAGTCAGGCGTATTCTATGAGCTGGGTGTCCCGGCCGTATACCCCGTCTCCTCCATCAATGGCAGCGGCACCGGCGAACTGCTGGATGATATGGTGAAAGCGCTGAAAAAGACCCCCGGGGAAGAAACGGTGGAAGAGATCCCCCGCTTCGCCGTGATCGGCCGTCCCAACGTGGGAAAATCCTCCCTGATCAATGCCCTGCTGGGCACTGAGCGGAGCATTGTAACGGACATCCCGGGCACAACCCGCGACACCATCTACACGCGATACGACAAGTTTGGCTTCGACTTTTACCTGGTGGATACCGCCGGACTGCGAAAGAAGGGCAAGGTGCGGGAAAACATCGAGTTCTACTCGGTGATGCGCTCCGTAAGGGCCATCGAGCTGGCCGACGTATGCCTGCTGCTCACCGATGCCAGCGTGCCTTTTGAGTCGCAAGACCTGAACATCTTCACCCTGGCGGCGCGAAACAACAAGGGGGTGGTCATCCTGGTCAATAAATGGGACCTGGTAACCGGCAAGGACCAGGCGTCTGTCAAACGCCATGAGGCGCAAATCAGGGAAAAGATCGCCCCACTCACCGACATCCCCATCATCTTTACCTCCGTACTGAACAAACAGCGCGTGCTCAAAGCCATGGAAACAGCCCTGCTGGTCTACGAGAACCGCCAGCGCAAAATCCCCACCAACAAGCTCAACCAGGTGCTGCTGCCCATCATCGAGAACCAACCGCCACCGGCCACCAAGGGGAAATACATCAAGATCAAATACATCACCCAGCTGCCAACCCATTACCCATCCTTTGCCTTCTTCTGCAACCTGCCCCAATACATCAAGGAGCCCTATATGCGCTTCCTGGAGAACAAGATCCGGGCCAACTGGGATTTCTCCGGGGTCCCCATGAAGATCTATTTCAGGAAAAAATGATTTCGGTGAGATAACACACAATCCATGTCTGACAGCAAAGCGCCAAGGATAGACAAGTGGTTATGGGCCGTTCGCCTCTTCAAAACCCGCAGCATGGCTACCCAGGCCTGCCGCGCGGGAAAGATCAGGGTGGACGACCAGGCGGTCAAGCCCTCCCGTGAGGTGCAGGAGGGGATGCACATCACACTGCATGCAGCCCCCATCACACGCACGGTGAAGGTGGTGGCGCTGCTGGATAAACGGGTGGGCGCCAAGCTGGTGAGTCACTACATGGAAGACCTGACCCCGCAGGAGGAGTACCAGAAACTGGACATGCTCAAGAAACAGGCCGCCCTCCAACCCTTCCGCAAGGGCCGGCCCACCAAAAAGGAGCGGCGCGACCTGGATGAATGGTTTGGATGGGATTGACGCAATAGTTTTGGCCAACGGTTCGGGTGAAGTGGTGCGGGAGGTACAACCAACGGGTCGACCGGGAGTAACGCGGCTACCCGGCCTACGGTCCGGTTGGGCGTGATTCGGGAGCGGAAAAAACCAGTGCCCCCGGGTTTTTCGGGGGTATATACCACATTTTCTTATATTTGCAGCCACGACAATTGTTCACTATTAAATACTATTTTATGCACGATTTAAAAGATTACCTGGAGAAAAACAAGGACCGTTTCCTGGAGGAGCTGTTTGAGCTGATCCGCATTCCCTCCATCAGCAGCAAGGATGCGCATAAGGAGGACATGTACAAGGCAGCCGAATGGGTGAAGGAGAGCTTGCTCAGTAAGGGAGCCGACAAGGCCGAGGTATGCGACACGGAAGGTCATCCCGTTGTGTATGGTGAAAAGGTCATTGACCCTTCCCTGCCGACCGTGATCATATACGGACACTATGATGTCCAGCCGGTGGAGCCCCTGGAGCTGTGGAAGAGTGAACCCTTTGCTCCCGAGGTGCGCGACGGAAAGATATATGCCCGGGGTGCTGACGACGACAAGGGGCAGATGTTCATGCACTTCGCTGCTTTTGAATACCTGGTATCGACCAACCAGCTGCCCTGCAACGTGAAGTTCATGATCGAGGGCGAAGAGGAGATCGGTTCACCCAGCCTGGGTAAATTTTTGGAGGACAACCGGGAGAAGCTGGCTGGCGACGTGATCCTTGTGTCCGACACCGCCATGCTGGGAGCCGATGTACCCAGCATCACCACCGGCCTCCGCGGTCTTTCATTCTGCGAGGTACACGTGACGGGTCCCAACCGCGACCTCCATTCCGGGTTGTACGGCGGTGCCGTGGCCAATCCCGTGAACGTGCTGTGTGACATGATCAGCAGCCTGGTGGATGAAAACGGGCGCATCACCGTGAAAGGGTTTTATGATGAGGTGGAAGAGCTCTCCCAGGAGGAAAGGGCCGAAATGGCCAGGGCCCCCTTTGATGAGGAAGCCTACAAGCGATCCATCGACGTGAAGGCACTGAAAGGGGAAAAGGGGTATTCAACCCTGGAGAGAACCGGCATCAGGCCTTCCCTCGACGTGAATGGAATATGGGGCGGTTATACCGAGAAAGGGGCCAAGACCGTACTGCCATCCGAAGCCCACGCCAAGATCTCCATGCGGCTGGTGCCCCATCAGAACTCCGACAAGATCACCCGACTGTTCAGGGACCACTTCCTCTCCATCGCGCCGGACTACGTGAAGGTGGAGGTGGAATTTCTCCACGGCGGCGAAGGCTATGTCAGTCCCACCAACACGGTCGAATACCAGGCCGCCAGCAAGGCCTATGAAAAAACTTACGGCATCAAGCCGGTCCCCTACCGCAGTGGCGGAAGCATCCCCATCATCTCCATGTTTGAGCAGATCCTGGGCATTAAGTCCATCCTCATGGGCTTCGGACTGGAAAGTGATGCCATCCATTCACCCAACGAGAACTACCCGCTCGAACAGTTCTTCAAGGGCATGGAAACCATCCCCCATTTCTACCATTATTACGTAGAAGGCAAGAAGTAAGCCAAAGGGCGATTAAAGGGTGCTTTATGGAGGTAAGCAGAATTTTTGATTTATTGGATCGGTATGCCCAAATGTGTCCCGATAAGCCCGATGCCCTGGGAGGAAAGGACGATGGCGGCTGGAAGACCTATTCAACCCGTGAGTGGGTCGACAACAGCCATTATGTGAGTTACGGACTGATGAAGCTGGGGGTGGGGCACGACGACAAGATCGCTTCCATCACCTTTAACCGGCCCGAATGGAACTTCCTTGACATGGGTGTGCAGATGGTCGGGGCGGTCCACATCCCCATCTATCCCACCATCAGCGATCATGACTATGCCTACATACTCAAGCACGCCGAGGTGAAGTATGTCTTTGTGGCCGG
>SKNE01000128.1 GCA_007120675.1 Bacteroidales bacterium | reverse complement strand
TTAAACTGCTGCATAAGTCTTATCTTTGCAAAAATAAGCAATCAAGACGAAATTCTCATGCAAAACACGATCATTGACAAGAAAGCGGATCATAAGATAAGGGACCTCTCCCTGGCCGGATTTGGACGCAAAGAGATCACCATTGCCGAAAAGGAGATGCCGGGACTGATGGCCCTGCGGCGCAAGTATGGCAGGGAAAAGCCCCTGGCAGGCGCACGCGTGACGGGCTCGCTGCACATGACCGTCCAGACGGCCGTCCTCATTGAAACCCTTGTGGTGCTGGGGGCTGAGGTGCGCTGGGCCAGTTGCAATATTTTTTCCACCCAGGACCATGCTGCTGCCGCCATGGTGGAAGCGGGCATACCCGTCTTTGCCTGGAAGGGGGAGACCCTGGAGGAGTACTGGTGGTGTACCAAGCAAGCCCTGAGTTTCCCGGGTGGCAAGGGCCCGCACCTCATCGTTGATGACGGGGGCGATGCCACCCTGCTGCTGCACCAGGGTTATAGAGCGGAAAAGGACCCCTCACTGCTTTTGCAGGAGCCGTCCAACAGGGAAGAGGCCATCATAAGGGACCTGCTGCTCTCCACCCTGCAAGAGGATCCACAGAAATGGCACCGCATGACCGGAGAGCTGAGAGGGATATCCGAAGAAACCACCACTGGTGTGCACCGTTTGTACCAGATGATGGACAAGGGAGAACTCCTGGTGCCGGCCATCAATGTGAACGATTCGGTCACCAAGTCGAAGTTTGACAACCTTTATGGATGCAGGGAATCCCTGGCTGATGGGATCAAACGGGCCACCGACGTAATGATTGCCGGCAAGGTGGTGGTGGTGGCAGGCTACGGGGATGTGGGCAAGGGCTGTGCACAGTCCATGCGAAGCTATGGGGCACGGGTGATCGTCACCGAAATAGACCCCATTTGTGCCCTGCAGGCGGCCATGGAGGGGTTCGAGGTGAAAACCATCGAGGAGAGCCTGGATGAAGGCAACATCTTTGTGACCGCCACCGGGAACAAGGATGTGATCACGGCCGAACACATGGCAGGGATGAAGGACCAGTCCATCGTATGCAACATCGGCCACTTTGACAACGAGATCCAGGTGGATAAGCTCGACGGCATGCCGGGGGTGGAAAAGACCAACATCAAGCCACAGGTGGACAAGTATTTGTTTCCTGACGGCCACGAGATATTCTTGCTGGCGGAAGGGCGCCTGGTCAACCTGGGTTGTGCCACGGGACACCCCTCCTTTGTGATGAGCAACAGCTTCACCAACCAGGTGCTGGCCCAGGTGGACCTCTGGAAGAAGGATTATGAACTGGGTGTGTATTGCCTGCCCAAGCACCTGGATGAAGAGGTGGCCCGTTTGCACCTGGAGAAAATCGGTGTAAAGCTTACCACCCTGACAGAGGAACAGGCAGCATACATTGGGGTGAACAGCAAAGGTCCTTATAAACCAGATTATTATCGTTATTGATGCCTGGCTTGACAACGATACGGCGACGCTATTTCATCCCGCTGCTTCTTGTGTGTGTATTGACTGCCCTGGCGGGCTGCGATAAGGACAGGGAGCACCCGGTGCCCTACGTCCACGTCCAGTTTGACTTCAACATTATCCATTACAACCTGAACAGCGTGGGGTCCTCCCACCAGTTTTCACAACATGAGTCGGGCGGATACAGGGGCATTGTGGTATACCGCTTGTCCATGGACGAGTTCAAGGCTTACGACAGGGCCTGCCCGTGCGATCCGCATCACTGCACGGTGAGCATTTCAGCCGATAACCCGGTCCTTGTCACGGACCCCTGTTGCGGGTCTACGTTTTTGCTCATGGATGGCTCGCTGGTGGAGGGCGATGCGCAATTCCCGCTGAAGGAATACCGTGCACTGTTTAACCCGGGCACCAACCGGCTGACCATCACCAATTAGGCAGCCGCCTGCAGGACGGATGGACGCTGGCGCCCGGGCCCACTGGATACCCGCGGCTTTGTGGGTAGCCGGTCAACTGCCGGATGCCGCTGGACTGGTAGCCGGGCGGTCAACCACCCACCCCTGTCTGCCGGATGCCGGGGTTTTGGAGAATGCCCGAAAAATGCTATTTTTGTCTGCCAACACGCCACCGTAGAAAAGCAACACATGGAAGATTTTGTATACATCATTTTGGTTATTGTCTGGTTGCTTGTCAGCTTCCTGCGTCGCAAGCCCAAGAAGGACCAGCCCGCTAAAAAGCCTGTTCCGGCTGAAAAACAGGGCAGCGAACCGGCTGCGGAGGGTGAAGTGAGCATGGAAGAGATGCTGGAGGAGTTTTTCGGTGGGGGAAAGAAGAAGAAGAAGGATCAGCCTGTCCCGAAGGAGGAGCCGGTTTACGAGGCTGCTGACAGGACCCGTCGCACGGAGACCTATGAGCGGGATGAAAGATGGGGTAGTGACAAGCGGGACAGGCGCCGGCCGGAGCCGGCAGCTTATGGCAAAGAGGAAGTGGTCCAGGACGAAGCCATCCGCGAGTTTGAAGGCCAGTCGGGTGTCAGTGACGACTTTGAGTTCAGTACCGAGGGTAAAATCCAAACCATCGATGAGCTGATCGAGTCGCACAAGAAGGAAGAGGCCCTGCGCCTGGCCCTTGAGGAGGATGTCAGCCTGGAAGGGCCCCATGGGGCTTTCCCTGACTTTGATTTACGCACCGCCGTGGTCTTTTCTGAAATATTGAACAGAAAATATCACTAATGCTTGTTGTTTAATTAATAATTTGTTTATCTTTGTTGCGTTAGTCACGCTTTTTTTTACTGCCTGATCCTGGAGAAGGTCCAAGATCAGGTGTTTTTTCTGTAAGCCCCCTGTGTTCATGGTACCATGTTGCGGGCTTGGTTGCAGGCTGTATTGCTTCAGACAAGTCCGGCTTTTTTTTGAATACGGGGGTGCATTGTAAACAAGCGCACGTTTTTATCCAGGCGTTCGGATCTGCACGAGAGGCACACCGGGGGTCTGGTATTCTTTTTAACCACATGGAATATGAACCAGGTAAAGTATTTTACTAAGGATGGCTTGGATAAGCTCAAGGATGAGCTTGAACGCCTGAAGTCTGTCGAGCGCCCCGCCGTTTCACAGATGATTGCCGAAGCCCGCGAAAAAGGTGACCTGTCTGAAAATGCTGAATATGACGCGGCAAAGAACGAACAAGGCATGCTGGAGCTGCGCATCGCCAAGCTGGAAGAGACGCTGATCAATGCCAGGGTGATCGATGAAAGCCAGCTGGACAGCAGCAGGGTCTCCATCCTGTCAAGGGTCAAGCTAAAGAACATGAAGAACAATGCGGTGATGCAGTATACCCTGGTTCCTGAAAATGAAGCGGACATAAGAAACGGGAAGATTTCCGTGAACTCCCCCATAGCACAAGGCTTACTGGGCAAGGAATCCGGCGAAACGGTGGAGATACAGGTGCCGGCCGGACTGATGACCTTCAAGATCATGGATATATCTCGTTGATCAGAGATTGCTTGCCAACACCCCCTTTCCTGCTGACCGACCCCATCATCAAAATAAACCGAATCATGCCAAGCCTATTCACCAGGATTGTACGCGGAGAAATACCTGCCTACAGGGTGGCCGAAGAGGACCAATACCTGGCCTTTCTGGACATCAACCCGTTGGCCAGGGGGCACACCCTGGTCATTCCCAAGCAGGAGGTGGACAACCTGTTCGACCTGGACGACACCAGCTACGCCGGCCTGTGGGCCTTCGCCAAAAAAGTGGCCCTTGCCATACAGGATACCATGCCCTGCAAGCGTGTGGGGGTGGCCGTGGTTGGACTGGAGGTTCCCCACGCACACATCCACCTCATTCCCATCAATGATTTGTACGACATCGATTTCAGCCAGCCCAAACTGTCGCTGAGCCAGGAAGAGTTTGCGGATATCGCCCGGCGCATAGCCGGTGCATTGTGATTTGGAGCCTAGCGGGACAAGCGCTCCGGGTGTTTGCTCAGAAAGGCCTTCCACCCACTGTAGGCCTTCCCGCTGCCGGCAGATCTGTCCCCCTGGTAATGGTGGCAGAGAGCCACCGCCAGGGCATCGGTGATATCCAGGTTGTCCGGCACCCCCTCAATCTGCAGTATGCGGTACAGCATGGACGCCACCTGCTCCTTGCTTGCCCCCCCCTTTCCTGTAATGGACTGCTTGATCTTGCGCGGTGAATACTCAAAAACGGGGATCTTGCGGTGAAGGGCCGCAGCGATGGCCACACCCTGGGCACGCCCCAGCTTGAGCATTGACTGAACGTTCTTGCCGTAGAACGGGCTCTCAATGGCCAGTTCGTCAGGATGAAATGCGTCGATGCTCCTCAGCACCGTATTGAAAATACGCTCCAGCTTGAGGGCATGGTCGCTGAGCTTCTCCAGCTTGAGCACATCCATGGCCACCACACGGATGTTTTCCTTCCTGCAGGCGATCACCCCCACGCCCATGTTGTTGGTGCCCGGATCAATCCCCAGGATGATTTTTTCTTCTGTGACTTCCGGCTTCATAGGCATAGGGAAATACCGCGGCTTACAGGCCGCGGTGAAACAACAAAGTTAGGGAAAATAATCCTTTGCCTGCGTGCAAAAGACAGCCGTTGTCATTAACTTTGAGGCTGTGATATGGCTGTATGTTTTTTTCGCCCTGCCTGCCCTTGCCTATACCGGATTGATGGCCTGGCTCATTTTGGGCTGGCGCAGACTGCCCGTGGTTCCCGGACCGGATGACGGGCTGGCTTCGTTCAGCATCGTGGTGCCCGTCCGCAATGAAGCCCACTGCATTGTGCGCCTCTTGTCCTGCCTCAGGCTGCAGTATTTCCCGGCCGCACGCTACGAGGTGATCGTGGTCGACGACCATTCAACCGACGCAAGCGCTGCGGTGGTAAGTCGCTTCATAAACACCCATGAACTGCCTTTTTTTCGCCTGCTGGAAACTCCCGCCGGCGGGTCAGAGGCCGGACGCGGCAAGAAGGCGGCCCTGGCGCGGGGCATTGCGGCAGCACGTCACGAATACATCATCACATGCGATGCCGACTGCATTATGGGTCCGGACTGGCTGCCGGCCATGGCCGGTGCGGTGAGCCACTTCAATCCCCATATGCTCATCGGTCCCGTGGGCATCGAATCGCCGGACGATTTGTTCGGTTCCCTGCAAGCCCTGGAGATGCTCGCCCTGGCAGCTGTCACGGCAGGGGCGGCAGGGCAGGGGAAAGCAGTCCTATGCAGCGG
The DNA here is from genome assembly GCA_007120675.1 of Bacteroidales bacterium. Classification (GTDB taxonomy): domain Bacteria; phylum Bacteroidota; class Bacteroidia; order Bacteroidales; family UBA7960; genus PUPG01. Next base: position 13,087 of record SKNE01000128.1, on the reverse strand, counting down.
GGCCAACCTGTTGTTCCGCCGCGATCTCTTCCACCGTGTGGGCGGCTACCAGGGCAATGAACACCTGGCATCGGGTGATGACGTGTTTTTACTGCATAAGTTCAAAGGGCTGGATGACAGTGTGATTCACTTTGTAAGGGACAGGCGGGCCATGGTATATACCCCTGCGGCAAATTCCGCGGGAAGTTTCTTCAGGCAAAGGGCCCGATGGATTGCCAAAACCACCGCCTACAGGGACATTGCCAGCCTTTTTTCAGCAGCCGTGGCCGGGGGCTTTAACCTCTTGCTTTTACTGGCAACGGCACTGGCACTGTTTCTCCCTGCCGGCTGGTTTTATTATACGCTACTCCTGTGGTTGATCAAAGGCCTCGCAGATTTTTTTCTCATTGGCGGGACAGCCCGTTTTTTCCGGCGCAAGGCCCTGCTTTACCGCTACCCGCTCGCCTGGCTGCTTTATCCATTTTATGTTTTGATAATCAATGTATTTGCCATACTTGGGAAGGGAGAGTGGAAAGGATGACATGGTGACCGGATGTCACCGGATCCAGGTGTACCCCCCCCACTTTTAATGCAGGCATTATGATTGTTTAAGAAATTCTTCTATATTTACGGTTCGAAAAAAGCGGAATCTTTCCGCAAAATGCCAATCAAACCAAATTATTCACAAAAACCAATCTATGATGAAGCGAATTCTGACTCTGATGGGGATCCTGCTCTTTATGGGAGGATCTCTGTTTGGACAACAGATCAACGTGTCCGGAACGGTCACCGAGCTGGCAACGGATGAAACGATGCCAGGTGTCACGGTGATGGTTCAGGGCACAACCATTGGTACGGTCACCGACCTGGATGGCCGCTACGAGCTTAGCGTGGCACCGGATGCCGTCCTGGTATTTTCCTTTATTGGAATGAAGACCAGGGAGGTGCAGGTGGCTGGACGCAATGTGGTGAATGTGAGCCTGGAGCCCGACGTTGAGTTGTTGGGCGAGGTGGTGGTTGTGGGCTATGGCTCACAGCTGAAATATGAGCTGACCGGCTCCATTGCCTCCATGCGCGCCGAGGACCTGCAGGGAGCCACGATGCCCAGCTTTGAAAGTGCACTGCAGGGGCGCACCGCAGGCGTGCACATCTCCGGTGGCAGCGGTAAGCTGGGACAGGTGGTGCGCACCCGCATCAGGGGCTCATCATCCATCTCCGCCAGCAACCAACCCCTCTACGTGATCGATGGGGTGCCGGTGCTGTCGCAGAACCTGGGTACCACCGGCAATGAGCCCACCAACCCGCTGGCCGACCTGAATCCGGCCGACATCGAATCCATCGAAGTCTTGAAAGATGCCTCAGCAGCAGCCATTTACGGCTCGCGCGCCTCCAACGGGGTGATCATTGTGACCACCAAGCGCGGACGTGAGGGGCGCACCCAGTTTAACGTGTCTACCCAGCTGGGGTTCAGCGATCCATCCAATACGGTGGGGTACCTGAACCGTCAGCAGTACATCGACCTGTTCAGGGATGCCTATGCCAACGTGGCGGGCGGACCCAATGAGCCCTATGTGATATGGGACAGCTGGGACGATGCACTGGACTGGCGCCTCTACGCATGGCGTGATCCCGACAACCCGGGTGATGTGTACTCCGGTCCGGATGTGAACTGGGAGGATGAGGCCCTGCGCCGCGGGGGCATCCAGCAGTTTGACCTCTCGGCCTCGGGAGGCAGCGAGAGCACACAGTATTTTGCCGCCCTTTCGGTGATGGACCAGGAAGCCATCGTGAACGGCAACTCCTTTGACCGCATCAATGCGCGCCTGAACCTGGACCAGCGGGCAACGGACAACCTGAGCTTCGGACTGAACATGAGCATGATCCGCTCGCGGAACTTCAGGGTGGCCCACGACAGGGCCTTCGCCACCCCGCTGCAGATGATCGCCCTGCCACCCATGAACCCCATCATCGATCCGGCCACTGGCGAGCTGAACAGGAACACACTCTACGAGAACGGCCTGGTGGTGCGTGAATACAATAATTTCGACACCGAGATATTCCGTAACTTCGGTAACCTGTTTGCCGACCTGCGCATCCTGGACAACCTGAACTTCCGCTCCGAAGCAGGCGTCGACGTACTTAACCAGCGCGAGATGGAGTACCGCGGCCGCCTTACCAATGACGGGGGACCCGATGGCTTTGCCTTCGACCGCACGGTGACCGCCAAGGTCTTCAACCTGGAGAACTATTTCACCTACCAGCAGCAGTTCGCGGATGACCTGGACCTGAACCTGGTCGTGGGTACCAGCCTGCAGATTGCCGACTTTGACTTCGCATCCATGACGGCTCGTGGCTTCCCCAATGACCAGTTCAAGCGGATTGCCAGCGCCTCGGAGATCACCAGCGCCAGCTCCAGCGGAACGGGATATCGCTACATCTCCTACTTCAGCCGTGCCAACCTGAAGTATCGCGACACCTATCTGCTCTCGCTCAGCGGACGTATGGACGGCTCCTCGCGCTTCGGTCGCGACAACCGCTATGGTTTCTTCCCCGCTGTTTCGGCCGGCTACATCCTTACCAACGAGGACTTCCTGGTGGACAACTACACCGTCAGCTTCCTCAAGCCCAGGGTGAGCTGGGGTCTTACCGGAAACTCCGAGATCGACAACTTCGCCTCCCGCGGCCTCTATATGGGCAGCAACTACGCTGGCCTGAGCGGCATGGTGTCCAGCAGCATCCCCAGTCCCGACCTGAAGTGGGAGACCACCACCCAGCTCAACGTGGGGATCGACTTCGGCTTCCTGAACAACCGCATCTCGGGTGAGATCGACTACTACATCAAGAAGACCTCCGACCTGCTGCTCAACGTGCAGATCCCTGCCACCACGGGCTTTACCACCGTGTATCGCAATGTGGGCGACATGGAAAACAAGGGATGGGAGTTTGTCATCAATACAGTAAACCTGGATGGCGAATTCAGCTGGAACACCAACTTCAACATCGCCTTCAACGAGAACACGGTGACCAACCTGGATGGACAGATCATCTCCACCGGCATCTGGCGCGTGATGGAAGGCTATCCCATGGGTGTGTTCTACACCAAGGAGTACGCCGGCGTTGACCCCGCCAACGGCGACGCCCTCTTCTATCTGAACGAAGACGGGGACGAGACCACCACCAACCTGGCTGCTGCAGCCAACCGCGTGGTGGGTGATCCCAACCCCGACTTCTGGGGTGGATTTACCAACACCTTCCGCTATCGCGGCATCGACCTGAGCATCATGTTCCAGTTCGTCTATGGCCACGACATCTACAACCACGGCCGCCAGTGGCAGGCCGACGGCTTCTCCTGGTTCGACAACCAGGTGGTGGACCTCTACAACGACCACTGGAAGCAGCCGGGCGACGAGACCTTTTATCCCCAGCCCCGTTTTTACGAAGGCAATGGATACGGTACCTCCAGCATGCTCATATTTGACGGTTCCTATATCAGGCTGAAAGAAGTGACCCTGGGCTATACCTTGCCCAGAGACCTGGTACGACGTGCCAACCTGGACAATGTGCGGGTGTTTGTCAGGGCCTACAACCTGCTGACCTTCACTGACTATCCGGGATGGGACCCCGAAACCAGCGCGCCCAATACTGCGGACATCGGCACCCAGTCGAGCAATATCCAGCAGGGATGGGACTTCTACACCGCGCCCCAGCCCAGGACAATCACATTTGGTCTGAACATGGGCTTTTAATGGCTCAGGCCAATGGTATTCATTCATTAAAAAACAGGAACAATATGAGAACACAGAAAATAATTTACATCCTTAGTCTTGTCTTCCTGGCTGGCGTATTCTTTTCCTGCGATGATTTCCTGGACCTGGAACCGCAGCAGGCAGTCAGTGACGACGCCATCTACGGCGACCATGAGGGGGTGATCAATGCCCTGCATGGGGCTTATTCGCTGGTGGCCAGCAGCAACCTTTATGCCGGCACCAGCATCTTTCACAGCGACCTGGTGGGCAACTCGGGTGAGCTGAACTGGACAGGCACCTTCATCCAGTACCGCCAGTGGAACTGGAAGGCCATGGACCCCAACGATGGCTTCATCTCTTCAAAGTGGAGCGTGAGCTATAAGGCCATCGACCTGGCCAACAACATCCTGCACAGTCTTGACGTGGTGGACGAAGGCCATCGCGCCAGGGTGGAAGGGGAGGCCCGCTTCATCCGGGGCATCCTTTACTTTGAACTGGTGCGCTTTTACGGACTGCCATACAACGCAGGCGCCAACAATCTGGGCGTGCCCCTGATCCTCACACCTACGGCTGGCATCACCGACGACGATTATCCGGCACGCGCTACGGTTGGTGACGTATACCAGCAGGTCCTCACCGACCTCGGCGAGGCCAGGAACCTCTTGTCGGTGGTACCCACGGGCGCCGGAGCCAATGGCGGCCGTGCCACCAGCACCACCGCCGCCGCTTTCCTGTCCAGGGTACACCTGGCCATGGGCAACTGGCAGGCTGCCGCAGAGTATGCCGATGAGGTGATTGGCAACCTGGGCGGCTATGGTGCCCTGCACGACAACATCAGGGACGCCTTCAACAACGATGAGTACACCAGTGAAGACGTCTTCATGATCAACCAGAACGCCACCAGCAACGCCGGCCAGGCCAACGCCGGCATCGCCACCTTCTTCGCCAGCCTCGACGGCATGGGCCGGGGCGATGTGTACGCATCCTCCGCTTATTTTGAGATGTTTGACCCGGAAGATCACCGCATCCAGATCACCGAGGATCCGGAAATCTCAGTGATCGCCGACGTGCCCACCATGTTCTACATCGGCATAGGCACCGACAGCGGCAATGAGATGTCCTCCAAGTGGGGCAAGCACGATGCCAACATCCCGGTGATCCGCCTGGCGGAGATGATCCTTACGCGGGCCGAAGCCAACTTCCGCAATGGGTCTTCCATCGGGGCTGATCCGCTGGACGACATCAACGCGATCCGCAACCGCTCCCACGCCGGGGATGAGTGGACAAGCCTCACCCTGGAGATGATCTGGGAAGAGCGTTTCCGCGAGCTGTCCTTCGAAGGGCATAAGCTGCACGACATCCGCCGTTTCCAGGGCAGCGTGGTGGCGCCCGCCGGCTCTCCCTGGGTGGGTGAGACCATCCACTGGGACGATGGCAGGCTGGTACTGCCCATCCCGCAGCGAGAGATCGATGTGAATGAAAACCTGGTACAGAACGAAGCCTACCTCTAGGCCTTCGTCAGTCCAGTAAGGCCAAAACCCCCGCCGCTGAATCACTCAGCCGGGGGTTTTCGCTTTGAGGACCCCATTCACTCCACGCTTCGCTCAAAAAAGGTCATGCGTGATAGGCCATTAGCAGGCATATACTTACCTTTGCCTAGCTTTTCAAACATAACAGTCCGCAACACATGCATCATGATGGAAAATGAAAGTGGTCAACAAGATAGCATCCGCATAGGGATCAGCCAGGGCGATGTGAACGGCATCAGCTACGAGATCATCATGAAGACCCTGAGCGACAACCGGCTCCTGGAGTTCTTCACCCCGGTGGTTTACGGTTCCTCAAAGGTGGCATCCTACCATAAAAAGATGCTGAATGTGCGCGATTTCAACTTTCATGTGATACGGCAGCTTGACCAGGCCGTTCCCGGGAAGGCCAACCTGCTGAACGTTTTCCAGGAGGAGATCAAGATTGACCTGGGACAAACCACCCCCGCCGGGGGGATGGCGGCCTTCCGTTCGCTGGAGCTGGCCACCGATGACCTGGATAAGGGGCTCATTGATGCGCTGGTCACCGCGCCCATCAACAAACAAAACATCCAGCACAAGGATTTCAATTTTCCCGGTCATACCGAATACCTGACAAAGAAGTTCGGTGCCGAAGAAAGCCTCATGCTGATGGTGAGCAACGAGACCCGCATCGGGGTGATCACGGGCCACATACCCCTGCGCGAAGTGCCTGAAAAGATCAGCAGGGAGCGTATCATGCGCAAGCTGAACATCCTGAACCATTCACTGAAAGAAGATTTTGGCATCCAAAGGCCCCGGATAGCCCTCATGGGACTGAACCCGCACGCGGGCGACAAGGGGGTGATCGGACGGGAGGAAGAACAGATCATTATCCCCACCATACAGGAAGCCTTCGACAAGGGGATACTGGTGTTTGGCCCCTATCCGGCAGACGGCTTTTTTGGCTCCGCCTCTTTCAACCATTTCGACGGCATCCTTTGCATGTACCACGACCAGGGCCTCATCCCATTCAAGACCCTGTCCTTCAAAAGCGGGGTCAACTTCACGGCCGGACTGCCTGTTGTCCGTACCTCACCTGCCCATGGGACGGCCTTTGACCTGGCGGGCAAGGACAGTGCCTCACCTGATGCATTCCGCGAAGCCATCTACCTGGCCATCGATGTGGTCAAAAACCGCAGGATGCACCAGGAGATCTCGGCCAACCGCCTTGGTGCGGTGCAGGATCAGGACGGTGGCGATGGCGACTAAATCCCCCTGCCCGGGATCAGCCTGGGGGCGGTCCGCGCTGGGGGCGAGGTGCTAAAGACAAGAATGAAGGCATACACGAGGAATCCACTATGAGTCACGGTGCAGAGTATCCGCTATCAGTGGTCGCTGAGATGATGGGGGGCCATGTGCTGGGCCAGGGAGATGCAAAGCGGCTTGTCCGGTTCCTGCTGACCGACAGCCGGAGGCTTCTCTCCCCGTCACACACCCTGTTCTTTGCCCTGAAGACCCCAAAGAATGATGGCCACCGTTACGTGGGTGAGTTGTTGAAAAAGGGGGTGCGTGCATTTGTCGTGGAGGCGTTTCCCACCCGCCTGGCACGGCAGTACCCCGATGCGCTCTTCATCCTTGTTTCAGACAGCCTGAAGGCCCTGCAGCAGCTGGCAGCCCGCCACCGCCAGCAGTTTTCCGGTCCGGTGACGGCGATCACGGGCAGCAACGGAAAGACCGTGGTCAAGGAATGGCTGTTCCAGGCCCTTTCCGTATCGTCGCAGGTGGCCCGGAACCCCAAAAGCTTTAACTCCCAGGTTGGCGTGCCCCTGTCGGTCTGGATGATGACCAGCCAGCACGATATGGGCCTTTTTGAGGCGGGCATATCGGAGCCGGGTGAGATGCAGAAACTGGAGGCCATCCTGAAGCCCGGCACCGGACTGTTTACCAACATCGGCCCTGCCCACGACGCCGGATTCAGCTCAAGGGCACAAAAGATACGTGAGAAGCTGCGCCTGTTTGAAGGCTGCAGCCAGCTGATCTATTGCCTCGATCATGAGGAGGTGCACCGGGAGATTCGCTCCTGGCAACGGCAACGTCCCGGTTTAAAACTCTATGCCTGGGGCACACACCAGGATGCCTTCGCCCGTATCATCCGCAAGGAAAAGCTGGGCGACAGCACCCTGGTCTCGCTGTCCTGCCACGGCGGCATGATGTTGTTGTCCATCCCCTTCGTGGATGATGCCTCCGTGGAGAACGCCCTGCACGTGGCGGTTTTTATGAAGGTCCTGGGGCATGAAGACTCTGCCATCATCCGCAGCGTCAATGCATTGCAACCTGTGGCCATGCGCCTGGAGATGAAAGAGGGGGTGGGCGGCTCCATCCTCATCAACGACAGCTACAACAGCGATATTCACTCCCTGACCATTGCGCTGGATTTTTTGGCAAGCCAGACGCGGCACAAGGAGCGGACACTCATCCTGTCGGACATCCTGCAAAGTGGTTTGCCGGAGAGGCAGCTGTATGCGGATGTTGCCTCCCTGCTGACAGAAAAGCGAATCGACCGGCTGGTGGGCATTGGCCCGGCCATATCCGCCTGTGCTGACTGCTTTACACTGCCTGCCAGCTTTTTCCCGGACACCGAATCGTTCATCGACCGGTCCGATTTCTCCGGTTTCAGGGACCAGGCTGTGCTGCTGAAGGGAGCCAGGTCGTTCGGTTTTGAGCGCATCAGCAGCAGGCTGCAGCAGAAGGATCACCAGACCACGCTGGACATTGACCTGGATGCCCTGGCGCACAACCTGAATGTGTTTCGCTCCATGCTTGCCCCGGGGCATAAGGTGATGGGCATGGTCAAGGCGTTCTCCTACGGGATGGGGAGCGTGGAGGTGGCCCGGCTGCTGCAGTACCACCGTGTGGACTGCCTGGCGGTGGCTTATGCCGACGAAGGAAAGGCGCTCCGGCAGGGTGGGGTGCACATCCCCATTGTGGTGATGAACCCTGAACTGCGCTCATTCGACACCCTCCTTGACCACGGACTGGAACCGGAGATCTACGGTTTCTCCCTGCTGGATCGTTTCGTCGCCGCACTGGAACGCAGGGCCAAACAGGATGAGGGCAGTTCCGGCAGTGTTCGCCTGCCCTATCCCATCCATGTGAAGCTGGACACCGGCATGCACCGCATGGGCTTTATGCCCGGGCAGGTCGGGGAGCTGTCAGACAAGCTGGCCGGCACCCGGCTGGTCCGCGCTGCCAGCGTTTTTTCACACCTGGCCGCCAGTGAGGATGCGGCCCACGACCAATTTACCCATCAGCAGGTGGACCTGTTCAACAGGCTGTGCGAGGAGCTTCAATCGGCCCTGGACTACCCATTCCTGCGCCACATGGCCAACTCGGCAGCCATATCCAGGTTTCCCGATGCCCATTTTGACATGGTCAGGCTGGGCATCGGCCTGTACGGGCTCAGCGGCGATCCTGCCGTCCACCCCCTGCTGCGTGATGTGGCCACCTTCCGCTCGGTGGTTTCGCAGCGCAAAGAGGTGGCTGAAGGGGGGACGGTGGGTTACAGCAGGGCCGCCAGGGCAGCTGGTGTCATGGAGTTGGCCATTGTGCCCGTGGGGTATGCCGACGGACTGGACCGGCGACTGGGCAATGGGCGTGGCAGCCTGCTGGTCGGCGGAAGGCCGGCGCCCATAGTGGGACACATCAGCATGGACATGTGCGCCCTGGATGTGACCGGCATGAATGTGCGGGAAGGGGATGAAGTGATTGTCTTTGGCGGGTCGCGACCGGTGACGGTCCTGGCTGCCGGGATGGGCACCATCCCTTACGAGGTGCTCACCTCCATATCACACCGGGTCAAACGGGTGTTTTACCAGTACTGAGGCTTACCCAGTTCTTAAGGATCTGCTTTCCCACCCCCGTCATCACACTTTCAGGGTGAAACTGCACACCCCGTACCGGGTAGTGACGGTGCCTGATCCCCATGATCAGTCCGAACTCATCTTTGGCGGTCACCTGCAGGGTGGCAGGCAGGCTGTCGGGGTCAACCACCCACGAGTGGTAGCGGCCCGTTTCGAAAAGGGCCGGACAGCCGAAGAACAGCGGCTCTTCCGGGTCGGTGACCTCCGTACTGATCGCCTTGCCGTGCAGCACCTGTGGGAGGTTCAGCAGCTTCCCGCCATAGACCTCTGCGATGGCCTGGTGGCCAAGGCATACACCCAGGATGGGCTTGCTTGCACCGTAGCGCCCAATGACATCGCAGCTGATGCCCGACTCACCGGGCAGTCCGGGACCGGGTGAGATGATCAGGCCATCGTAGGCAGCCACCTGCTCCAGCCCAATGGCATCGTTGCGGTAAACGCTCAGCGAGCTGCCCGGTGGCAGGACCGCCTCCACCATGTGGTAGAGGTTATAGGTGAAGGAATCGTAGTTGTCGATGATCAGGATTTTCATGGCTGGACCAGGGCGCTGAGCGGCAAAAATACGTATTTTTGCCGGACAGCCTTTGTCTGCTCCAGTGGCTGGATGGCCTTTATTACGCAGGCGTTTTTACCCGGGCGCTGATTTACCCGGGCGGCAGACAGCAAAAGTGTCAAATAAATAACTACAGACAATGAAAGAGATCATTAAGACAGAGAAGGCAGCCCAGCCCGTTGGCCCCTATAACCAGGCGGTGAAGTTTAACAATATGCTTTTCGTATCGGGCCAGATCCCGCTGGATCCCGCCACCGGTGAACTGGTGAAGGGGGATGTGCAGCAGCAGACCCGCATGGTCATGGACAACATGAAGGCGATCCTTGAAGCGGCTGGCATGGACTTCAGCCACGTGCTGAAATGCAGCATCTTCATCAGCGACATGAATGACTTTCCGAAGATCAACGAGGTGTACGCCAGCTATTTCCCGGCGGATCCTCCTGCCAGAGAGACAGTGCAGGTGGGTGCCCTGCCCAAGTTTGTGGATGTGGAGATCAGCTGCATCGCTGCCTTATAGACAGGTCCGGCGTAGTCCGTTGTGGGGGATACTGCGGTTTCAGCTGAGCTTGTCCCGGTAGTCCTCATAGGTGAATGAGCGCAGCAGCTCAAAGCCGCCCTCCTTGCGCCAGATGCCGATGGACGGGTGCCTGACGCCGTTGAAGAAGGTGGTTTTCACCATGGTGTAGTGGATCATGTCGTCAAAGACGATGCGGTCGCCCACCTGCAGCTCCTTGTCGAAGCTGTAATCGCCCATTCCCATGAAGTCGCCTGCCAGGCAGGTACCTCCGCCCATCCGGTAGACCGCCTTGCCGCTTTCAGCATCGCCGGCCCCCAGTATGCGCGGTTTGTAGGGCATCTCCAGGCAGTCGGGCATATGGGCCGAGAAGCTCACGTCGAGCATGGCGATGCGGATCCCCTTGTTGTAGACGATGTCCTGCACCGTGGAAACCAGGTACCCTGTCTGCCAGCCCACCGCCTCACCGGGCTCCAGGATCACCCGCTCCAGTCCGGGATACCGTTTTCTGAAACCCTTTAGTAGCTCCACCAGGTGCTTCACGTCGTAATCCTTGCGGGTGATGTGGTGTCCCCCACCCATGTTGAACCACCTGCACTGCTTAATGAGTGGTCCAAAGGCAGCTTCCACCCGCTCCAGGGTACGTTCCAGCACGTAGCTGTCGTTTTCGCAGAGCACGTGGAAGTGCAGGCCCTCCACCCCATCGGGCAGGGTGTCGCCCAGCAGATCGCGGGTGATGCCCAGGCGGGATCCGGGCATGGCCGGATTGTACAGGTCGGTATCCACCTCCGAGTATTCGGGGTTGATGCGCAGGCCCACCGATATGTCGGCCGCACGGTTCTTTACCACGGGAAGAAAGCGTTCCAGCTGGGTGAGGGAGTTGAAGGATAGGTGGCTGCTGTAGCGCAGGATCTCATCCATCTCATCCATATAAAAAACAGGGGCATAGGTGTGCGCCTTGCAACCCATCTCTTCGTATATCAGTCGCGCCTCGTGGAGGGAGCTGGCGGTGGCCCCTGACAGGTATTGCTTTACCATGGGGAAGGTGCTCCACATGGCGAAGCCCTTCAGGGCGCAGATGATCTCCACCCCCGCTTCGCGCTGCACGGCGTCCAGTATCTGCAGGTTGATGTCCAGGAGCGTTTCATCCAGCACGAAGCAGGGTGAGGGCAGTTTGTCGAAGGCTATGTTCATGGCTGGGAGCTGATACAGGTTTATTTTTCCACCGGCAGGGGCTCATCCACTTTTTCGTGCCATGGCAGTCCGTATACCGGCAGTTTTTCCATGAAGGGATCCGGGTCAAACTGCTCCACATTGAACACCCCTTTGCCGGACCATTTGCCTGTCAGGGCCATCATGGCGCCGATCATGGCGGGCACGCCCGTGGTGAAGCTGACAGCCTGGGCTTCCACGTCGCGGTATGCTTCGGCATGCTGGCAATTGTTCCATACATAATAGGTGCGCTCCCTGCCGTCACTGATACCCCTTATCTGGCAGCCAATGGATGTTTGTCCCTTGTACCCTTCGCCCAGGGTGGAAGGTTCGGGGAGCACCGCTTTCAGGAACTCCAGGGGCACGATGTCTACCCCCTTGAAGTTGACCGGCTTGATGCTGGTCATGCCTACATCCTGGAGCACATTGAGGTAGGTGATATATTGTTGTCCGAAGGTCATCCAGAAGCGTGCCCGCTTCAGGGTGGGGAAATGCTTGACCAGCGACTCCAGCTCCTCGTGGTAAAGCAGGTATGATTCCCGCTCACCGATGTCGGGATAGTGGATGGCTTTATGGATCTCCAGGGGCTTGGTCTCGATCCATTGTCCGTCTTGCCAGTAGCGGCCGTTCTGTGTGATCTCACGGATATTGATCTCCGGGTTGAAGTTGGTGGCAAAAGCCTTGCCGTGGTCGCCCGCGTTGCAGTCGACGATGTCCAGGTAATGCATCTCATCGAAATAGTGCTTCGCTGCATAGGCGGTGAAGACACCGGTTACGCCGGGGTCGAAGCCACAGCCCAGCACGGCCATGATGCCTGCCTCCCTGTACCTGTCGTGATAGGCCCACTGCCAGCTGTACTCGAACTTGGCCACGTCGCGGGGCTCGTAGTTGGCCGTATCCAGGTAATGCGTCCTGGTTTCCAGGCAGGCATCCATGATGGTCAGGTCCTGGTAGGGCAGGGCCACGTTGATCACCATGTCGGGCTTGAACTTGTTGATGAGGGCCACCAGCTCGGGCACGTTGTCGGCATCTACACGGGCCGTTTTGATGCGGTCGCCGCCCACCGCCCGGGCGATCTGCTCACACTTCTCCAGGGTGCGGCTGGCCAGCATGATGTCGGTGAATACCTCGGGAACGCGTGCGCACTTGCGGGCAACCACGTTGCCCACGCCACCTGCGCCAATAATCAGTACTTTGCTCATGGGGTTTCAGTTTTATGGTTTCTGTATGGGTGTCCGGCAGGGCGGCCGGGGGCCTCTTCCCTTGGTAAAGCCTTGTGCCATGCCCGTGATGCCGCCGGAAACAAAAATACGTAATCCCTGCAACATATCCTTTGAATTTATAATGGAAATCGGGCGACTTTCGGGGCTGGCTGCGTGCTCGCTGCTGCTGCAGGATTACCGACGCTGCGGGCTTACCGCTACCGCGGTCTTACCGACGCTGCGGGCTTGCTGCTGCTGCAGGCTTCCTGTCAAGGCTGGCAGACCGCCCAGTTGCTTCGGTCGAGGCTCCGGTAGTGTATGGCTTCCGCCAAGTGCTCGGGCAGGATCTCCTCTTTACCATCCAGGTCGGCAATGGTCCGCGACACCTTCAGGATGCGGTCGTAGGCCCTGGCCGACAGGTCCAGCTTTTCCATGGCCGTTTTCAGCAGCAGG
>SKNE01000028.1 GCA_007120675.1 Bacteroidales bacterium | reverse complement strand
GTGCGAAACAGGACATTCTGAATGATCTCCAGGTTTTTGCTTCTCTTCATGTTCCCCTTGGCTTAATGGCTTGTCATTGTATTGGCTGTCCGATGCCCGTCCTTTGGCCAAAATTAAACAATTCAATCCATTGTCCGAAAAAAATCCGGGGCCAGGCATGTCATAATTAGCTTACTTTTGCAATAATCACCCGTGATGATCAGTAAAGCCTGAGGCGATGTCCTGGAAACCATGGATCCACTCATTCACCGATTATCTTCGTCTTGAACGCTCATTGTCTTCCCATTCCGTGAGTGCCTACGCGGGTGATGTGGAGAAGCTGGCCGGCTACCTCGGCGATGCCTCCCCTCCAGGGGCGGTGAGCCCGGATCAATTGCTTTCATTCATTCACGAGCTTCACCAGGCAGGTATCTCGGCCCGGACGCAAGCGCGGATCATATCCGGCTTGCGCGCTTTCTTTCATTTTCTCCTGGTTGAAGATGTCATCCAAAACGATCCCACATCCAAGCTGGAGTCGCCCCGTACGGGACGAAAATTACCGGAGGTATTATCCGTGGAGGAGATCGACGGCATGCTGTCGGCCATAGACCTGAGCCAGCCCATGGGACAGAGGAACAAGGCCATTATTGAGACGCTTTACGGCTGCGGACTGAGGGTATCGGAACTGCTTGACCTGAAGATATCGGACATTTTCCGCCGTGAAGGGTTCGTTCGTGTCACAGGAAAAGGCAATAAAGAACGCATCATACCCATTGGGCGGAGTGCCTTGAAGCAAATCGACCTGTACCTTCAGTCGACAAGACCCACCTTGCCTGTCCAAAAGGCCTACAGGGACCATGTTTTCCTGAATCGCAACGGACGTGCCCTGAGCCGTGTCATGATATTCCATATCACCAGGGATCTTTGCCGGGCAGCCGGAATCAGGAAAAGGGTGAGCCCCCATACCTTCCGTCACAGTTTTGCCACCCACTTGGTGGAGGGTGGTGCCGACCTGCGGGCTGTCCAGGACATGTTGGGCCACGAATCCATAACAACCACGGAAATATACACCCACCTGAGCAGGGAATACCTGCGCGAAAACCTCCTTTCCTACCATCCCAGGGCCAACACCTCTCCCTGAAGCAACAGGTCCTCCAGGCCCTGCACACCCCACCATCTGTCCCCTGGGCTTCATTCGGAGAGAAACAAGTCAGCCGCAATGCCATCGGCGAAAAACAGGCCCTCACTGGTCAAAATAAGTGCATTGTCGCGCCTGACCATTCGTCCGCTGCGAAGGAATTTTTCTGCGGCCTGCTCAATATCTGCAAGCCTTGATTCGCCCCAGCCCCGGCGAACCACATCCAGCTGGCAGCCCCACGCGGTGCGGAGGGATGTCATCACGTACTCATTCAGAGCCTGCAGCTCTGTCAGGCGCTCCCCCTCCCAGGGCAGTTGTCCCGATTGTATGGAGTCAATATACTGGCTGGTATTGGGTGGGTTCCATCTGCGGTGGCCCGGCAGGAAGCTATGGGCCGAGGGGCCCAGTCCAAGGTAAGGCCGTCCCGACCAGTAGGCCGTATTGTGCATGGAACGAAACCCCGGGAGGGCAAAATTGGATACCTCATAGTGCTCATAGGCCCACGAGCCAAGCAAGCGGCGCATCAGCAGGAACTGCCTGGCCGCTTGATCCTCACCCGGGGCGGGCATCTTCCCTTTGCGGATCATGTAGTCCAGCACTGTCTTGGCCTCTACGGTCAATGCATAGGCCGACAGGTGCCTGATGCCCATCTCCGCTACCCGGACCAGGTTCTCTTCCCACCCCTGATCATCCATGCCGGGTGTGCCGTAAATCAAATCCACGTTAAGGTTTTTAAAACCCGCATCCAGGGCGTTATGTATGCACTCAACGGCCTGGGCCGGCGAGTGAAGCCTGTTCATGAAAGTCAGGTCCGGCTGGTGAAAGCTTTGAATGCCGATGCTCAGCCTGTTAATGGGCGTATCCTTTAAAGCGGTCAGCTTCCTGGTGTCCAAATCGTCCGGGTTGGCCTCCAGGGTCACCTCCTTTACCTGGCCCAGGGGATAATGCTTGTACAAGCCCTCGAATAGTTGCATCAGCTCACTGGCGCCAAGTACAGATGGGGTGCCGCCGCCGAGGTAGATGGTCTGGATGCCGTCAAAGTCGCCCGCGGCAGCCAGTCCATCAAAAAACCCCTGCTGCATCCTGATCTCCTTGAGCAAAGCCTGCAGAAAATCTTCCCTGTGGCGGTGTGATACGGAAAAATGGAAGTTACAATAGTGGCAGGCTTGCCTGCAATAGGGTATGTGGATATAGATTCCTGCCATCATGAGAGCGAATTGATCACCAGACAAATGTACACGACATTTTGTATGTGACAAATTTCACTTACATTTGAAAGACACAAGCAGACGTCCCCATGCAATCAAAAGACCTTGGAGAAACCACCGTTTTTCTTTTTGACAACCTGGCACAGTTTGACAACCTGAGGCATTTTGTCTCCACCCGCAGGGGAGGTATCAGCGATCGTTGTTTTGCGGCCCTTAACATTGGCTTCCATGTGGGAGACGACAACTTCAGGGTGCTTCAAAACCGCCGCATCCTGACCGACGCCCTGGGCCTGGACCTGCTGAAGTTCACCTTCGCTGACCAGTGTCACAGTGCCAATGTGGCCGTTGTGAACGACACGGGACGGGGCAGGGGTGCCATGGAAAAAGAAAGCGCGCTGCCCCATACCGACGGCATGGTCAGCAATGTGCCGGACATCTGCCTGGGTGTCCAGGTGGCCGACTGCGTGCCTGTCCTGGTTTACGATCCCGTGCAAAAGGTGATCGCCTCGCTGCATGCAGGGTGGCGGGGAAGTCTGCGCAGGATCGTTTCTGAGACCATTGGCAAGATGATACAGCAATACGGCTCCAGGGCTGAAAACATTTACGCCGGACTGGGTCCCTCCGCAGGCCCCTGCTGCTATGAGGTGGGCGGGGACGTCTATCGTGAAGCCCGCATGGCCCTGGGATCCGTTAAAAAAGTCATCAAATCCGCCAAAACACCCGGTAAGTACATTTTTGACCAGTGGGCGGCCAATAAGGAGCAGTTAATGGATGCCGGTGTGCCGGAAGATCACATAGAGCTCGCCGGCATTTGCTCTCAGTGTGAAGAACAGACTTTCTTCTCTTCCCGCGCCAACCAGGGAATGACCGGCCGCTTCATGGCGGGCATCATGCTCAAAAAAACCAGGCAATACTAACCGTTTCTAGCATCTGAATCCCATTAAGCCCATTGTTTTATGGACCACAGGATAGACCAGGACGCCTTGCTGGATGATTTTCTTCGTTATGTGCGCATCAACACACGCAGCGATCCCTCATCCAAGAGCTATCCCAGCACCGCCGCCCAGCTGGATTTTGCTTCCATGCTGGCAGGCGAGCTTAAGGGGCTGGGACTCGACGATGCCCGGGTGGACAAATACGGTTACGTGATGGCCACCTTGCCGGCCAACACCAGCAACCCCTCACCCATCATGGGTCTCATCGCCCACATGGACACCAGTCCGGACATGAGCGGTGAAGGCGTGAAGCCACAGATACACCGTGCATACGACGGGACGGACCTGGTATTAAACAGCGAGGCAATGATCACCATGCGGGCGGACGACTTTCCCTTACTGCGCCAGTACACTGGTCAGACCATCATCACCTCCGACGGCACCACCCTGCTCGGTGCCGATAACAAAGCGGGGATCGCTGAAATCATGGCTGCACTCCGTTTTTTTCGTCAGCATCCCGATTATCCGCACGGCACCATCAGGGTGGCTTTCACCCCTGATGAAGAGATTGGAAAGGGTACGCAGTTCTTTGATGTGAAGAAGTTCGCCGCTGATTTTGCTTATACCGTGGATGGAGGTGAGGTGGGTGAGCTGCAGTACGAAAACTTTCACGCGGCCGAAGCCACTCTTTTGGTGCACGGGACCAACATACACCCCGGCGAGGCAAAGGACAAGATGGTTAATGCCAGCCTGCTGGGGGCAGCGTTCCTTCAAAAGCTCCCGGAAAGGGAGCGTCCGGAGCACAGCACCGGTTACGAAGGCTTCTATCACCTGGTATCCTTCAGGGGAGAGGTTGAGCAGGCAGAGCTCCGGTGGATTATTCGTGATTTTGAGCTGAGCGGGCTCAGAAACCGGCAGAGAAAAATGGAGCAGATCTGCCAAGAGCTCAACGGTCAATGGGGTAAGGACAGGTTCAGGCTGGAAACAAGGGATCAGTATTACAATATGCTGGAAAAGCTCAGCGCCCACAAGCACGTGATTGAGCTGGCCAGGGAAGCCATGCTATCACTGGGCATAGAGCCTCTGGTTCGTCCCATCCGGGGAGGCACCGATGGCGCCAGGCTTTCTTACACGGGCCTGCCATGCCCCAACCTGTTCACCGGGGGCCATCATTTTCACGGCCGTTATGAGTTCATTCCGCTGGAAAGCATGGTGCTGGCGAGCCGGCTTATTATCCAAATGGCCGGCATGCTCACGGAAAAGCATGTTTCTGGCCACCCTTAGCCAAGCCGTGGCAAGCGCGTGATCAGCTCCACCAGGCGATTTGCATAAGCGTACTCATTGTCATACCATGCCAGGACCTGCAGGAAATCCTTGCCCAGCATCCGGGTACTGAGACCGTCAAATATTGCCGAGTGCGGGTTCCCGATGACATCACTGGACACAATGGGGTCTTCCGTATATTCGATGATTCCCTTCATCTGTCCCCCGGCCGCTGCTTTAAACAGCTCATTCACCTGCTCTTTGGAGGCGGGAGACCTTAGGATGGCGTTCAGTTCAACGAAAGAGCCGTCGCTGACGGGCACCCTGGAGGCAAAGCCGTCGAAGCGCCCCTTCATTTCCGGGATGATCTCCTGCACTGCCCGGATGGCGCTCGTGGTGGTGGGGATGATATTTTGGTTGGCACAGCGTGCGCGGCGAAGATCCGCATGGGGGCCGTCCGTTACATTTTGTGAATTGGTATAGGGATGCACCGTATTCATGAATGCCCTGTCGATGCCCCAGCGTGCATGCAGGAGCTGGATGAGGGGGGCAATGCAGTTGGTGGTGCAGGAAGCGTTGCTGATGATCTGCTGTCCGGCATCCAGGCTCTCATGGTTCACCCCCAGGACCACCATATTGTCCAGCTCCCCGGCAGGCGGGCAGGACAGGATGACCTGCTTCACCCCTTCTTTCAGATGGGCCGCCAGTTCGTGCCGGTAAAGAAAATGGCCCGATGAGTCGATCACCACATCCACCCCGTGCTCATTCCATGGGATGTTTGCCGGCTGGCTGGCGTCGTACTTTCTCACCCTGTGGCCATTGACCAGGATGTGCTGGTTCAGTTCATCCATGCCCACGTGCAGGTCAAAGCGGCCATGCACGGTATCGTACCGGAAGAGGTGCATCAGTGCCTGCATGGGCATGGGATCATTAACAACCGCCACCTGCATGTCCCCGCGACGGGCAATAAGCCTGAACACCAGTTTGCCTATACGGCCAATGCCATTGATGCCAACACGTATCATATCGTTTTCCCTCTTTTTGACTGAATAGACTGTGCAGATCCGGTTCTGCCGGCATGGATCAGGGGCTGTACCCAAAGGAAGGGTTCAAATATCCAGGTCCAGTCTAATCTGCCCCAGCTTCCTGTCAATGGAGGGGGCTTTTTTCCCTTTTGCCTTCTTTTTTTTCTTGCCGGGAGTCGCCTCCTCTTTATCCCCGTCACCTCCCTC
>SKNE01000137.1 GCA_007120675.1 Bacteroidales bacterium | reverse complement strand
TACATTGAACTGGAAAAGCTGCGCCTGCCGAAGGAATCAAAAGTCACCTTTAAGGTAAGCGGATTAAACGGGGACAGGATCATGGCCCCCATGCTGTTTATCCCCCTGGTGGAAAATGCATTCAAGCACGGTTTTCAGAGCAGCGATAAAAACCCGTACGCCCGCTTTACCCTTTCAGCACAGGGAGATGAGCTCTTTTTTGAAGCCGAAAACAGCAAAGCAAAAGATAAGTCCGAAGGTAAGAACCCAGGTGGCACGGGAATGAAAAACCTCCGCAAAAGGCTTTCCATCCTTTATCCGGAAAAACATATACTTGAAGTCGTTGAAACTGAGAATTCATACAGAGTCACACTAAACATTTCCCTTAGCTAACACCCAATGGCCATCACCATAAACAAACCTCATGAAGCTTAACTGCATAATCGTTGACGACGAGCCCCTGGCGCAGGATGTGCTGGACACCTACATCAGCCGCATCGATGCGTTGCAGCTTGCCGCAAAGTGCAAAAACGCCTTTGAGGCCATGAACGTGCTGCATAAGCAAAAGATCGACATCATGTTCCTGGATATCAAGATGCCCACGCTGTCAGGACTCGATATGCTCAAAACCATCGATAATCCGCCCAAGGTGATCCTTACCACGGCTTTTTCGGAGTTTGGTGCCGAAAGCTACGAATACGGCGTGAGCGACTACCTGTTGAAGCCCATTGCTTTTGAGCGTTTCCTGAAAGCGGTGAACAAGATCCTCATCCCGGCGCATGGTGCCCGCATTCCCGAAGAGAGTACTCCCAAACAACCTGCCCCGGAGGTGATCTTTTTCAAGGCCGACAAGAAGATCCACAAGTTTCATCACAAGGAAATTCTGTTCCTGGAGGGTTATGGCAATTATGTAAAGGTGCATAACACCCAGGGCAAGCCCCTGCTGGTGCTTGACAAACTCATCAACATGGCAGGGCAATTACCCGCCGGTCAGTTTCTAAGGGTGCACAAGTCGTACATCATCAACCTGGTGCATGTAAGCCATATTGAGGGCAACAGGCTTATGCTGGGTGAAAGGGAGATTCCGGTATCAACGACCTATAAACAACTTCTCCTGGATACAATTGGTAAGAATCCCGGCAAAAGCGGATAATGCGGGCCAAAGAGAGCGGGCCTCCTGAAAAAGCCGCGGTGAAAGCAAATGATGCGGGCCAAAGAGACCTGGCCTCATGAAAGGGCTGCGGTGCAAGCAAATGGTGCGGGCCAAAGAGAGCTGGCCTCCTGAGAGAGTCCCGGCGAGGCACAGAACGCGGGCCATGACAACACAGCTTAGGTCTACTGCAGAACAATCCGTTCAACCAGCGCTCCCCCCGGATGATCAAGCCTGAGCAGGTAAATGCCCGGCGGGAGACTTCCGGTTGGCAGTGTGACCTGTTGAGTTCCGCGAGTGGAAAGCATATGGTTTTTGACAGCTTGTCCGTGCAAATTAATCAGTGACAGGCTTGCCGGTCCCGGGCTGCGGAGGCTTACGTGGAGCTTGTCCGTGGCGGGATTTGGAAAGGCCATCAGTTCAATGCCTGCCTGGCTGCCAAAGTCATCCTTGTCCAGCCTTCCTGCGTGAAGGGCCTCGTCAAGGGGAATGCCCTGGACGCTCACATTGTCGAAGCGATTGTTCCCGGACGAACCCCCGGCATTTTCGCCTCCGAACAATATCCTGAATCGCAGATCCTCATTGTCGTTTACTTCCGGGAATCCGGACAGATCGAATGCTTTCAGCTCCCATTCAGGGAGCAGCGGGGTAACGGATGACTGTCCCGCGGAATGCCAGCTATTGCCGCCATCTGCTGAATAGTAATATACCTGTTCGGTGGCACCGTTGGTGGTGCGGCTAATGGCGAAAGTCACGGTGATCTGTTCATGCATCGTGGTGGGGATGTGAAAGACCAGGTCCCGTGTGTCGGAGGGGTTCCTGGCCCTGAGCACCGCTCCCTGGTCGGGCTCCTGACCCTGGAGCAGGTTCAGGTTGGATACGGGATCCTCTTCCCGGTGCGTTCTGCGGTCCATGTAACCTGCGCCGCTGCCTGGATAGCTTATGCTTCCGCTCACCAAGCCATCGGCTGAATAATCGGTTTCGATGAGCTGGAGCGTCCCCGATGGCAGGTTGTTGAAATGCCAGTAGTGGATGATTTCAGGATCAGGGACTTCCCATTCAGTGAAATGTGCCTTGAGGCTGATGTCACCCTCCGGCGTGACATGCAGTATGGATTCCCCCGGGCCGTCCACATCGCCCTCCCAGTGGCTGAACTGAAAGCCGGGTGAAGCGACGGCTTCAATCTCCACGGGCACCCCATGGAAATAGATTCCGGTCCAGGGATATGGGTCGTCAGGAAGTCCGGGCGTGTCATCGTTTATGCTGATGGTGTTTATGCGGATGTGCCCATGCGCAGGATGGTCAACATCAAGGTGGATATCCACGTTGGAGGGGATGCCAAAATGTTGCCGGATGTGCAAGCGCTGATACTGGGGGCGCTGCGTGGCGAAGTTTAGCATGGTGTTCACATTTCCATTCCAGGCCGATATGCTGCCGGGAGCGCTCCAGCGGTGAATGTGTTCGGGTATTTCGGCTTCGATGTGCTGCTTCATTTCCTGGATGATGCCAAGTACCCTTGCAGGTTGAAAATGGGTGTTCAGGAGGTCTGCAAAACGGTTTATGAAATCTGTGGCAAAGTCCGTGTTGGTGAGCAATGTGCGGAGCACGAAGGTGGACCAGGGCGGATTGGGCCAGCCCGGTCCGTTGGGATCCGTGGCGAAAGCCAGTGTGTTGTGGGTAAAGGAACTTCCGCCTCCGGTAAATCCAAAACCAAAATCGGTGTCATACATCAGCCAGCGCCACCGGCCATCGTGGCCATCGGGTGCATTGGGAAGGTATTCCTCCGTGCGCAGGCGCCAATAATCCATGTTGTTGCCGGGCCAGTCGGTATTCCTGGCATAGATCTGGGCGATGTTGTAGTCCATGAAGTTGACCACGTCCATCCGGGTCTGGATGTGAGCATAATGTTCGGGCAGACTCATGTCGTTGCTGGCCATGTACTGGATCATCGCGTTGTAATGCTCGGGGTCTCCCTCTTTCACCGATGCGTTGCCGTCAAGCAGGTCGATGTTTTCTCCATCCACCCCATACACCCTGGCAAGGTAGTGTTTGTCGTATCTTTCACGGAAATTATGGATGCCCCAATATTCGCCATTGATGAACACAATGACCGGAAGATAATCCTGGGTGTCAAATTCCAGCTTACCCACAATCCGCTGGATGGCCGCATCCCTGAAAAGGGTATTGTCGGCATCATTGCCCGAATTACGGAGCATCAGCCTGTTAAAACTTTCATGGGGATTGGCGGGAAACAAGGGATAATTGAAATACTGCTCACCATAACGGTTCCGGGCATACAATCGCAGTGACTTCTTCTGAAAAGCACGCGACCACCCCCCGTGTATCCTGACGCCAATATCCTGGACTAAGGCCGCATGATCTGCTTCGGCGGGAAAGATTTCCATGTGCGCGGGGTACTCCCACTCAACTCCCCGGCGCCAGTAATTGGACGGTGAACCGCCGTTGGCAAAGCCCCAGTCATTGCCCGAGCGCCAGTCATCGAATGTTACACCGGAAACATAGATCCCATCTTCATAATCAAAAAAGTGGTTTTCGCTGGTGTTGATGGAGACAACTGGCAGGCTGAATTGGTTGCGGCCTGAAGGGAAGACAAAATAGGTGTGGCTCACTGCTTGCGCCGGCAAGGCACCCTCTTTCACGGCAATGGCACGCACGGGCACCCCCTTTCGTACGGGTGACTGGGGGAAATACGGCGGACTGAAATGCCAGGTGGAGGAGATCTGCGACAGTTTGTCGGGCTCGTCCGATGGGTCACTGATGGCAATGGGTCCGGTGTAGAGATGCGACTGGTAGGTGTTGGTTAAAAAAGGGCCTGCCGGGTTCCACGGGTTTTGGGGATAGCTGTTTTTGTATTGATAGCTGGTGCCGGACAGGTTGTCCGGATCCGGCGATGACCCGTCCAGGGTATAGATGATGTCGGCCTCCGGGTCGGTGTGTGTGATGCTCAGGTCAAAGGCTGATTGATGAAAGCCTCCGGGTACCGAAAACAGGGGAGGCTCCAGTATTTCGGAATAGGTCTGGCTTGTATTGCTTTCCCCCGGGGTGGCTTCATCAAAGAAAAACAAATCCCCTGTGCCGTCCGGTGACCTGCCATAGGATATGTCCGTGGGGATGGCCGTGGGAGGGATCTCATCGATCATTACACCGGAGGGATTGCTGATGAACACTTCTTCGCCGGAGGAGCTGATGCTGAAATTGGTGTGTAGTTCTCCCCGGTCGTGAAACAGGTGTTCGCCTGCCATGGGCCGCTGCATTGTGCCATCGGGCAGCTGCCATCCCACGGCAAGGTTATCGCCCCCCTCATGTTCCTTCATCAGGGCTTTGACAAAATAATACTCCCCGGCCTGGAGCATCACAGGCGCCGATTGCTGCTGGGCATACTTGTCCCACTGCCTCGGATTGGTCCAGCCCGGTACGTGGGCGATCATGGTCACGTCGTCAGGATCGCCGGACGAGCCCAGGTAGAGGCGGCTGTTGTCGTCGCTGGATATCCAGAAGGTATAGAGGCCGCTCACGGGTGCCTTGATCCATCCCATGATGCGCTGACCGTAATGGTCGCCGATATTGATGGGGGCTTCAAACAGCTGCCTGACAATGTTTGTGGAGCTGGGGTGGTCGGGGTAGCTGGGGTGGTTGATCAGGTCATCCACCGACCAGCCGGGAATGCCGGTATATACCTCCCTGAGCAGGCCATTGCTCAGCTCTCCCTGGGCGGGTCGCCTGTCCTTGCCTGAGGCCCAGACAAGCAGAAATTCGCCGGGACCGATGCTCACATCCGGGAAGACCCACTTGAAAGGCTGGGCATAATTGTCAGAAAGACCATACCCTTGCAGGCTAATGCTATCCTGGCCAAAATTGTACAGCTCGATCCAGTCTTCATAATCACCATCCTCGTCGGCGATGGTCCAGGCATTGGATGCCATGACCTCATTGATGACAACGTCCTGTGTCCTGGACTCCTGGCTGATGGCCAGCAGCACTAAAATAATGAGCCAGGTGGCTGTTTCTATACTGATTAATCTCATAGGCACTTTATCCCTGGAGGATCTCATTGATCTCATCCAGCATGTCTTCCAGGTGAATACGTGTGGGGATGTCGGCTGATCCGCTTAGACGGCGCTCGATCTGGGCCTTCACGCTGCGGAGGTTTCCCCGAAGCTGCGCGCGGCTTTCTCCACTTAGGTTTTCGCTGTCGAGCCGCGCCTGCAGGATATCCACCCAGGCTCGCTGCAGGTTGCGCCGGTACAGGTCAATCCCGGGCCGGGCATTGTCCAGTTCACTCCACACAGCCTGTCTGACATCGCGCAGCATATGGTCAACAGGGTAGATCTCCATCTCCTGTCCGTGGCTGAGCTCAATCTCCGCCATGCGCTTGATGCGGGCATCGCTGAGCAGCTGGCCCAGGATCATTCGTTGTCCCCCCATGATACGGTCAGATGCACCAGCGGGCTCCAGGAGGCGCGAAACATCCTGTCGCAGCAGGTATTCGGGGGTGGCAAAACCTTGCTCGGCAAGGAAGCGGATGGCCTCTTCCTGCCTCTTCCTTTCCACCGGTGTGTGAACAACGCCTTCCTGGCCATATACCTTGCGGTGACTGATCACTCCGCCCACCCAGGTGACCACATGACCAAGGTAACGGTTATGCTGCTGAAGCACGTTAT
>SKNE01000013.1 GCA_007120675.1 Bacteroidales bacterium | reverse complement strand
CTGAAATCTGAAAACCCTGCAAAACATGCGAGTTGCCATTGCACAGCTTAACCTGCACGTGGGGAACATTGATGCCAATGTCTCGCGCATCAGGAGCTCATTGGGACAGGCAAAAAACCAGGGTGCCGACCTTGTTCTTTTTCCTGAGCTGACCCTGGCCGGTTACCCCCCCCGTGACCTGTTACTGTCCCAGGCCTTCATTGACGATTGCCAGCGCGGCCTGGGCCAGGTCGCCGCCTCCTGTCATGACATCGCAGCCATCATAGGCGGCCCCTCCCGCAATGAGACCGGACAGGGTAAGCCCCTGTTTAATAGTGCCTTTCTTTTATACGACGGAAAGGTGCAGGCAGTCTGTCACAAGGGTCTGCTGCCCACCTACGATGTCTTTAATGAGGACCGGTATTTTCAGTCCGCGACCGATTTCAGCACGGTGGATTACAAAGGGGAGCGACTGGCCATCACCGTATGTGAAGACCTTTGGAATATCGGCAAGGAATCCTTGTATGCGCTGACTCCCCCTGATGTGCTGATGAAATCCCGCCCCACCGTCCTGCTCAACATCTCCGCCTCCCCATTTGCCTGGAACCACATGCCCCAGCGGATGCGTGTGCTTTCTGCCAATGCGAAAAAGTACCGCCTGCCGCTGTTTTCAGCCAACCTTGTGGGGGGTCAGACGGATTTGTTGTTTGACGGCGCATCGGCTGTTTTTGGTCCTTCGGGCCAGGTCGTCGACAGGCTGCCCGCTTTCAGGGAAGACATGCGGGTGTATGACCTGTCATCCGTCAGATCGTCCCCCCACAATGAGGGCTTGCCTGAACTGGAAGGCAAGGAGCAGCAGTGGGCTGCCACACTGGATGCCCTGGTGATGGGTGTGCGTGATTACTTTCGCAAGACCGGACTAAGCAAAGCGCTTGTGGGCTTGTCCGGCGGACTCGACTCGGCCCTCACCCTGGTGATCGCCGAAAAAGCCCTCGGAAAAGAGAATGTCTGGGCGGTACTACTGCCTGGCCCATACAGCTCTGAGCATTCGGTGACCGACGCGCTGGCCTTGGCCAGGAAGCTCGGCGTTCGACACGATACCATATCCATTAACGGGATTGTGGAAAGCCTGGAAAACAGCCTGGCAGCGCAGTATGCAGGAACAGAAAGCGGCATCGCGGAAGAGAACCTGCAAGCCCGGGCCCGCGCCGTGGTGCTCATGGGCTTGTCAAACAAGTTCAACCACCTGCTGCTGAACACCTCCAACAAGAGTGAAGCAGCAGTGGGCTATACCACGCTCTACGGAGATATGTGCGGCGGACTGAGCGTTCTTGGTGATGTGTATAAGTCGGATGTCTACGGAATGGCCAGGCTGATCAATGCCATCGGTGAGGTGATCCCCTGGCACACCATCAGCAAACCGCCATCGGCCGAACTCAAACCCAACCAGAAAGACAGCGACTCCTTGCCAGAATACCAGCTGCTGGACGACATCCTTTACCAGTTCCTGGAAGAGGGTAAGGATGCCGGGGAGATTGTCCGCCGGGGACACGATGAAGCGCTGGTCAAGAGGGTGATTGAAATGGTGTGCCTGAGCGAACACAAGCGATTCCAGTCTCCTCCCATCCTGCGCACCTCCCCAAAATGCCTGGGTGTGGGAAGGGAAATGCCATTGGAAGCCAGCTGGCAATCCCTGCTCCGGATTCATAATGCCTAAGGTGATGCCCTTGCCGCCCAAGCTCTTGCCAGCTCGCCGGGGCCATTGTCATTTGACAAAAAAATACTATTTTTACGGATTCCAAATTAAAATAAGCATCAAACATTGATAAATATGTCAGAGAAAGCAGAATTGATAAAGAAAGTGGAAGGGGTGATCGACCAGATCAGGCCCTACCTGCAGGCTGACGGAGGCAACATCCGCTTCGTTGAGCTGACGGACGACTTTGTGGTGAATGTGGAGCTACTGGGTGCATGCGGTTCCTGTCCCATGAGTCAGATGACGCTGAAAGCTGGTGTTGAACAGGCAGTAAGGAAGGCCATCCCGGAAATCAAATCGGTGGAAGCCATTAACTGATCGCTTTTCAGTCCGCCCCTTGTTTGTAACCCCCCGGTATCCGGGATGCTGTGTCATGCCGGTGGAACGCCCTGTTTTTTGTGTGCCCTCTCTTTACCCCCCTTGGGACCGGGGTTATCCGTGGTTGATGTCCGGGGAGGACGGGCGCTTTGTGGCCGGTGCCCGCACAGGCAGCGCGTTCACCTAGGTGCCCTATTGGCCGGCCGGATTCCGGGACGGCGTATCAACGTGCCTTACCCGGATCCCAGAACAGCGCATCAAAGTGCCTTACCTTGTCTGAAATCACCACCACCCCTTCATTTTCCAGTAGCTGCTGCATCATGCGGTGAGTCCCGAAGTGATGCTTTCCCGTCAGCACCCCGTTTCTGTTCACCACCCGGTGCGCGGGGATGTCCGGGTCGGTCTTATGTGAATGATTCATGGCCCAGCCCACCATGCGGGCAGACCCTTTGCTGCCCAGGTAAGCGGCGATGGCGCCGTAAGTGGTCACCCGCCCCCTGGGCACCCTTCGCACCACCTCGTATACCTTTTGGAAGAATGAATCAGCCTTGTGTGGGTTCATGGAGGGAAAATTGGAGATAATGTATGGGGCGCCCCTCTTTGAGAAACTTTAATTCATAATAGGTCTGGATCGACTTGACGTATTCTTCACGTACATGCTCGTCGGCATACAGGTCAAAACTATGCTCACGGAGAAACAATCCCAGCTCACCGATCAAATCAAGGGTGTAGCGAAACAGGCCGGTGTTATCTGTTTTCAGGTGAATCGGGCTGTCCGGGGCGAGTATTTTGCGGTACTTCTCCAAAAAACCGGGGGAGGTGAGCCTTTTCTTTGCGCGGACCTTTTTTGATTGCGGATCGGGGAATGTAAGCCATATGCCCGACACTTCCCCTTCGCCAAAGAACTGTTCGATGTGCTCAGCCTGGATCCTGAGAAAGGCCGCATTGTGCAGGCCTTCATCAAGGGCTTGCCTGGCCCCCTTCCAGATGCGGTCCCCCTTGATGTCGATCCCAATGAAATTTTTACCGGGAAAGGCCTTGGCCAGGCCAATGGTGTATTCTCCCTTGCCGCAGCCTATTTCAAGAATAATGGGGTGGTCATTATAGAAAAAATCACTTCCCCAGCAACCCTTGTACTGGAAGGGGCTTAAGGTGTGCTTGGACTGTGGCTGGATCACATTGGTGAAACTGTTGATCTCCGCAAACCTTCTCAGCTTGTTTTTTCCCATGGCCGGGGCAACCAATCTGTTTTAACGGTGCAATATCCACGCATTCTCGCGCAGGTTTTCAGGCAATTTGGCCTTCTGGGCTTCCGCTTCAGCCAGGTCATAAAAAAAGCCGTAGCTCACCCTGTGATAATTGGAAGGGGTTACGCCCATTATTTCCGGATTGCTGGCGCCCATCTCCCGAAGCTCTTCCACCAGTGAGCCTGCCAGCGTTCTGTTCCGGAAGCTGCCCACAAGCAAATAATACACCGGCCGTCCCGGCTCCGGATGCAATTTGGCATCTGCCAGCGGCTCTTCCGGGGCTGGCTCCGGATCAGGGACTTCTGTCACCGGGAGAACCTCTTCTTCCACCTCGTCCACTACCGCCGGGATGGTCCTGGCCACAGGCTCTTCGGTGGCCCTGAACAATCCCCCTTCTCCGAAGAAGAAGCTCCTGTTCAGTAAGAGAATCACAAGGATGATGATCAGTGGGATGATGGCATAGGCCAGCCACCTCAGCGCTGCCGGCAGCTTGTCTGTTTGTTGCTCTTTTTCTTCGCTCATGGTTTCGGGGCTATGGGTTTGTGTGCTTTCTGACTGGTCTTGGCTTGCAGGTGGACTGTCCGACTGCCCGGCAGATACACCTTGCCCGGAGGCCTGGTCTGTTGTCGTTCCGGCGACAGGATCAGTGGTGCCAGTCTCCTGTGGCGTTTTTACCGGTGACGGCACCCCCGGTAGTCCGGAGGCATCGTCGAGGAAGTTAACATGGGGATTGGGCTCAAAATGGTAGCCCCCCGTAGCATCCAGCTGAAATATCCCCAGCTGTTCCAACTCAACCTTTTTGCCAGCCTTCAGGGAACGGTGCACTTCGGCCACCACCCTGGCGATAAAAGCCTTCACCTCTTCAACGCTTTTTGACTCCTTGTCTGCGATGTATCCCGGCAGGGGACTGTTCCCCTCAGAAGGTTCGGGCTTGAAGTCGGCCAGCCTGGCGGGTGGCTCCACAATGCCTTTCTCTTTTTCAAACCTGGCGGGGACGTAGCGGGTGGTGAAACAGCCAAATCCGGACAATATGACCTCATCGTGAGGGTATAGAAGGTCGCTGATGTGTTTGCCTAACTTCATAATAAATCACTTCAATCTTTGTGTTCAGGTTCCGGAAGCATTCAGCCAGGGGATCTCACGGCAGGTCGCCGCGCTCCAAAAGTGCTCGCAGGTCTTCCGGTGTATCCACAGAAATGCTTTCCGTATATGTTTCTTCTACGAATATTTCCAGATCTTGTTGCATCCAGCGCAATTGTTCCAGCTTTTCGGCCTCCTCCAGGCTGCCGGCCGGCATTCCTGCGATGCGCCGCAAGGTCCCGATGCGGAACCCGTACAGGCCGATGTGCTGGTATGGCTTTTTTGGTGCCTGGTCCGTTTTTTCGCGGACAAACGGAATGGGATAGCGACTAAAGTACAGGGCCCTGCCGGAGTCTGAGAACACCACCTTGACCATATTTGGGTCACTGGCCTTTTCACGGTTCTCCAATTGCCGGGCCAGGGTAACGATTTGTTTTTCCGTGTCCCCCAGCATCCTGGCCAGTTGACTGATCTGGCCGGGATGGATGAAGGGCTCATCCCCCTGGATATTGATGACGGCATCTCCATCGCCATAAATCCCACTGGCATTGTGATTGTCCAGTGCCTCCAGGCACCTGTCGGTCCCGCTGGGGTGCGCCGGACTGGTCATCACCACCTGGCCAAATGCCGATACGTGCTCAAATATCCGCTCGTCGTCGGTGGCCACAATGACCTCTTTCAGGTCACTGCAGAGGCTGGCGCGCTCGTACACCCTTTGCACCATTGACTTACCCCTGATCTGAACCAGTGGTTTGCCCGGAAACCGGCTGGAGTCGTAGCGAGCGGGTATGATGCCTATACATTGCATGGGCGTTGGACATTGATCCCTGTCTTATTCAGAAGCGCTGTTTATTGGCAGCTTCCCGTCATTTAAGGAGATGGCGACCAGGGCAAACCGTGTATCTCTAATCAGAACAAACCGTGTATCTCCGCATCTATTTTGCGGATCACCTCACCCAGGTCACTTTGCTTCTCACTAAACTTAATGTCATCTACATTGATAATCAGTAGTTTGCCAAGGTCGTAGCCTGCAATCCACTCTTCGTAGCGCTCGTTCAGCTTTTTAAGGTAATCCAGGCGGATGGCATTCTCGTACTCACGGCCCCTCTTCTGAATTTGGCTCACCAGGGTGGGAACGCTGGCTTTCAAATAGATGAGCAGATCTGGCGGGTCGATGAAAGAGCTCATCAGCTGGAAAAGGCTTTTGTAATTGTTGAAGTCGCGTGAAGCCATTAAACCCATGTCATGCAGATTGGGCGCAAAAATATGGGCGTCTTCGTAAATGGTTCGGTCCTGGATCACCTTCCTGTTTCGCCTGCGTATTTCCACCACCTGCCTGAAGCGGCTATTGAGGAAATAGATCTGGAGGTTGAATGACCAGCGCTTCATGTCCTCGTAAAAGTTGTTCAGGTAGGGGTTGGTATCCACGTCTTCGTAGTGGGCCTCCCAGCCGTAGTGCTTTGATAACAGGCCGGCCAAAGTGGTCTTGCCCGAACCAATGTTCCCGCCGATGGCTATATGCATTGCTGTTGGTCTTGATTGAT
>SKNE01000201.1 GCA_007120675.1 Bacteroidales bacterium | reverse complement strand
CTTATGTTTAAACCCGTGGTATACCCCGGAAAGATCATTGGCAAAGTCATTTTTGTGGACAATTACGGTAACGTGTTCGTGAATATTGAACAGTCCCTTTTTCGCCAGGTGGGCAAGGGCCATGATTTTATGATCAGCTTCCGCGCCCCTGGCGAGGCCATAACGAGGCTTCATCACTCTTATTCCGACGTGGTGGCCGGCGAGAAGGTCGCCCTGTTCGGAACGACGGGTTTCCTGGAGATCGCCATCAACCAGGGGAAGGCTTCATCCCTGTTGGGACTGCAAATGAACGATACCGTCACCGTTGAATTTCTCATGAAGTAGCCATTTATGCGCGCGCTTATTGCCAAGGAACTGAAGGCATTTTTCAATGGTCTGATTGCCTACCTGGTGATCGTGGCCTTCCTGGTCATCATGGGGCTGTTCCTTTGGGTTTTTCCGGCCGGATATAATATACCCGACTCAGGTTATGCCAGCATGGATGGCTTCTTTACCCTGGCCCCGTTCATATTGCTCTTTCTTGTTCCGGCCATCACCATGCGCTTTTTTGCCGATGAGAAGCGCATGGGTACAATGGAGATGTTGATGACCAAGCCTTTGACTGCTATGCAGCTGGTCTTGTCCAAGTACATCGCCGGCGTTGTCCTGGTTTTCTTCTCCCTCTTGCTGACGCTGATCTACGTGTTGACCCTGGTCGTATTTGCCGCCCCCCCGGGGCCTGATATGGGTGGGATCTGGGGTTCCTACCTGGGCTTGTTTTTCCTGGGGATGGTCTTTGTGGCCATCGGCCTCTTCGCCTCATCCATCACCGAGAATCAAATAGTGTCCTTTATCCTGGCCTTGTTCTTTTCGGGCTTCATCTACATTGGGTTTGAGATGCTGCATTCCATGGAGCTGATGGGTCCCATGGATCTCTTTATCAGGAATCTCGGCCTGTATTCCCATTATTCATCCATGGGCAGGGGTGTGGTGGATAGTCGTGACTTGCTCTATTTCCTGGGAGTCATCGCCTTGTTTATCACCTTCACCCAACTGGTTATCAACAAGGAACGCCATAACCGCAGTGTCCTGACGCCGCTTTTGGCAGTCATCGTGCTGGTGATCGCTGTCAACCTGCTGGCCGGCATTCGTTTTGTCCGGCTGGATCTTACCAGTGACAAGCGCTACTCCCTGACCCGGGCCACCAGGGAGATGCTTAGGGAGCTTGATGAGGTGCTCTATTTCAGGATCTACCTGGATGGCAACCTGCCCGCTGATTTCCGTCGCCTGAGAAACGACACCCGGGAGATGCTGGATGAGTTCAGCGCCTATTCTGACCAGGTGCGTTACAGCTTTATCAATCCGGCGGAGCAAGCGGGCGACGATCCGGAAGCGCTGCGGGAATTGTATCGCCAGCTGGCGAGCAAGGGTTTGGAGCCGACGCAGATACAGATGCGTGCAGGGGATGGCAGCTCTCAGCGGGTGCTCTTTCCCGGTGCCTTGCTTACCTACGGAGACAGGGAAATTCCGGTGCCCCTCCTGCAGGACCACCTGGGTCTGTCCATTCAGGACATCCTGCACAATTCGACCATGGGACTTGAGTACACCCTGGCTTCTGCCATCAAACGGGTCACCAGGGTGTATCCGCCCCGGATTGCCTTTTTGGATGGGAAGGGGGGATACACCAGGCGCGAGCTGGCTTCTGCCACCGCCGCGCTGGAGGCGTTTTATGAGGTGGACTGGGTAGGGATCACCGAGGGTACTGACCGGCTCAGTGAATACAGGACCCTCATTGCAGCCCGTCCCAGGAAGGCTTTCTCCCAGCAGGAAAAGTTTCTCCTGGATCAGTACCTCATGAACGGTGGCAGCATGCTTTGGCTGGTGGATCCCGTTTTCGCTGATATGGACAGCCTGGCGGGCCACTACGAGACAACCGGGATGGCCTGGGACATTCACATGGATGATTTCTTCTTCCGCTACGGACTCCGCCTGAACCCGGTGTTGCTTAAAGACCTCAACGCGGCCCCCCATCCCTTCACAACCGGCATGGTAGCCGGAAGGCCCCAGATCAATGTTTTACCATGGTTTTATTTCCCCGTGCTCACGCCCAGGTCCGAACACCCGGTCGTCAGGAACCTGAACGTGATCCGTACGGAGTTCATCAGCAGCATTGATACCGTGGAGGTGGAGAACGTCCGTCAGCACGTCTTGCTGGAAACTTCTCCCCACACGCGCATCATGCCTGTACCTGTGCGCATCAGCCTGGACGTCCTGCAATTTGGCCCTGACGAAGCCCTTTACGGGGGGCCGCCGCAGCCCGTAGCTGTCCTCCTGGAGGGACAATTTACCTCCCTCTACAGGAACCGCCTGGTGCCCACAGGACTGGATCTGCCTGAGGGCTTTCAGCGGCGGGATGAGGGTGAAGCCACTGCCATGATCGTGATGGCGGATGGCAGCGTCATCAAAAACCAGTTTGGCAGCGACGGAAGGCCCCTGCCACTGGGCTATGACCGTGTAAGCGGGCACCAGTTCGGGAACGAAGACTTCATTCTGAATGCGGTGAATTACCTGGCCGACGATTCCGGCATCATGGAGGCCAGGGCGAGGGATATTCGCCAGCGCTTGCTGGACAGCACAAGGCTCAACCGGCATAAAGCCAGTGTCCAGCTAATCAACCTCCTTGTTCCCAGCCTGGTGGTGATCGTTTTTGGGGTGGTCAGGGTCTTTTTCAGAAGAAGAAAGTATAGCGCGTAATGATGCAAATCAAAGGACGGTATGGCTGGTTGATTGTTTTGTTTGCCGCTGGCGGCTTACTTTGGCTTTTTTCGTTGTCGGTCAAAGAAAGGGCGGCGGACATACCCCCGGGGGGACGCTTAGGTGTGGACAGGGATCAGCAGATCGTGAGGGTATCCATGGTCTCGGCCGACGGAAGCGCTGTGAATCTGTATGAAGGAGCTGATGAAGTCTGGCTTCTCGAAGGGGGCGAAGTGGCCAACATGGCGGCCGTGCGCGAACTCAAGACGGTGCTGCATCGTTTGATGGTTCGGCGTCCGGTGCCCCGCACGATGACCGGTGAGCTTCTTGAGGTGATTCGCGAACAGGGAACAAGGGTGGATGTATACACTGCCTCCCACTGGATCAGCCTGCCGGGCGTCGTCCGCTGGTTACCAAGGCAGAAAATGGCCTTGTCCTTCGTCGTGGGACCGGATAGTGAGGACAATCAGGCCACCTATGTGCTGGAGAGGGGCAGTGACAAAGCCTTTGAGGTATACGTTCCGGGGTTCGGGGGTGGTATCAGCAAGCACTTCGATCCGGGGCCGCATACCTGGCTTGACCCGGCAGTGGTGCAGCTGCATCCCTCCGACATTAAAAGGGTGCATATCCACTGGCCGGAAGAGCCGGAGGAAAGCTTCACCATGAAGCATATGGCTAATGGCCACAAATTTGCATTCATTGACCATGAGGGACGCCCCGTTGATGCGGCCCACATTGACAGCCTTCGCCAGCAGTACTTTGTCCGGGCATTTACCCGTCTTGCCTATCAGCGCCTGTTGCCGGGCAGCGGCGACGCCCCGCCCCCTGACCTGTACTCCCCATCTCCCTTTTTGATGATAGAGGTCAGGGATCACTCGGGCCGGACCACAACGATTGAATGCTATAAGCGGCAGGCTGTTAAGGATGGCAGCCTGCAGTCGGACCACATAAACTGGGACCCCAATCGATTTTACCTCAGGCAGGATGAGGGCGATTTCGCCATGGCCCGCTTTTTCTTCTGGCAGCCCGTGATGAGGCGCCTTTCTTATTTCCATCCATAAAAAAATTAGATGTATATTTGCTACTCATTTCAAAACCAGATGAAATATGAAGTTCATTGTATCCAGCTCACTCCTGCTTAAGCAGTTGCAATCCATCGGTGGAGTGCTGAGCACCAACAACACGCTGCCCATCCTGGACAACTTCCTGTTTGAACTCTCTGACTCAGAAATACATATTTCGGCGTCTGACCTGGAAACGACCATGACCACGCGCATCAATGTTGACATGGCAGAGGGGGAGGGGAGTGTGGCCATACCGGCGAAAATCCTGCTGGATACCCTGAAGACCTTTTCCGATATCCCCCTGACCATGGATATCAACCCGGATAATTTCGGTGTGAGCCTCACAGCCGGAGAGGGGAAGTACCGGCTGGCCGGCCAGGACGGAGCGGAGTACCCCCAGGTGCCCGCCATTGAAGAGGCCTCTTCCTTATCCATCGAATCGGGCATTCTTTACGAGGCCATTTCAAAAACCATCTTTGCCGCCAGCACAGACGATCTGCGCCCGGTGATGGCTGGCATCAACTGCGAGATGTCAGACGAAGGGATCACCTTTGTGGCCACAGATGCGCATAAACTGGTGAGGTACAGTAGAAAAGATGTGAAAGCACCTGAAACGACCAACTTCATTCTGCCCAAAAAGCCCCTGAATCAGCTGCGCCAGATCCTGGCCCATGATGACATGCCGGTTCAGGTCGACTACAGCACCACCAATGCCCGTTTTACCTTCAAGAACATCACCATGACATGCCGCCTCATTGAAGGCAAATACCCCAATTATTCAGCGGTGATCCCGGCAAGCAATCCCAACAGGATGACCGTTGACCGCCAGCCCTTTTTGAACGCCATCAAACGCGTATCCATCTTTTCCAACCAGACCACCTACCAGGTAAAATTCAAGATCGCAGGCAGCGAGCTGACCCTCTCAGCCGAGGACCTGGACTACAGTAACGAAGCCCACGAGCGGCTGACCTGCCATTACGATGGCAACGACCTGGAGATCGGGTTCAACAGCAAATTCATGGTGGAGATGCTCAATAACCTGGACACAGAGCAGGTGTTGCTGGAGATGTCAGAGCCCAACAGGGCAGGGCTTATAACCCCTGTCAACAGCGAAAACGAGAACGAGGAGATCCTGATGCTGGTGATGCCGGTGATGCTGGGAACCTGATAAAGCATTCCATAAAGTGCATTGCTTCGCTCTCCCTGCCAGCGGGTGACATTGCCTTGGTGAACCCCGGGTGGAAGGGTCAGATCCATTCAGAGAGTTCCAGCCACCGGTCCGATTTTGTTTCCAGCAGGTTTTCCACCTCCTGGTAACGTGTAGAAGCCTCGGTCAACTCTTGTGCATCCAGCTGCCCGCTGTTCATCTTCTCCAGCAGGCCCGACTTTTCCTCCTCCAGCCCTTCAATTTCCCGGCCGAGCGACTCAAACTCCTTCTGTTCCTTATAGGTCAGCTTCGTCTTTTCCCTGGTTTTCTGGGGTTTCTTTTCCTTGTTGTTGGACGTTGGCGACTTTGCGGGTGGCTGCCGCTTCAGCTTTTCGCGGAAGTCGGTGTAGTTGCCGGGAAAGTCTTTGATCATGCCCACATCCCTGAAAACAAACAGGTGTTCGGCCAGTCGATCCAAAAAGTAGCGGTCGTGGGAAACGATGAGCAGGCAACCCGGGTAGGCCATCAGGAAGTCTTCCAGGATGTTCAGGGTATCGATGTCAAGGTCGTTGGTGGGCTCATCAAGAATCAGGAAGTTGGGATTCTTCATCAGGATGGTAAGCAGGTACAGGCGTCGTTTTTCGCCGCCACTGAGCTTTTCCACCCTGTCGTGATGCATATGGTTTGGAAAATTGAAGTGGCGCAGAAACTGGGCTGCACTCATCCAGTGGTCTTTTGCCAGGCGGATTCGTTCGGCTGCATCGGTGATCACCTCGATCACCTTCTTGTGTTTGTCCACCTGTATGCCTTCCTGCCGGAAGTAGCCAAAATGGATGGTCTCGCCAGTGATTACCTTGCCGGCATCGGGCCTGACGGAGCGGGTGATGACATTCAGCAGCGTGCTTTTGCCGGTGCCGTTGGGTCCCACGATGCCGATGCGTTCACCGCGCTTGAACACGTACGAGAAGTCATCCAACACCCGCTGATCATGATAATCTTT
>SKNE01000088.1 GCA_007120675.1 Bacteroidales bacterium | reverse complement strand
GTTTGTGCACAAAGTGATTAAATATTATTTTTGTAGAAATCGCGTTCCATTATCAGCGATCACACAATGTCAACCCGGACAAAACTAAGTAAAAATAGCATACCTTAAGTGAAACGATTGCTCGTAATAATTGTTATGACCCTCCTGGTCGCCGCGGCCCCTGACCATTGCCGGGCCTCAGACCGGGGTGCGGTGAGAACCGTGGTCATCGACCCGAGCCATGGTGGGCGGGACTTCGGCGCCATCGGCAGAAATTCGCGGGAAAAAGACATCGCCCTGGCCATCTCACTAAAGCTGGGTGAGTACATCAATACCCACCTTCCCGAAGTGGAGGTGATCTTTACACGCGACCGGGACGTCTTTATCCCCCTGCACGAAAGGGCGCAGATCGCCAACGACAACAAGGCCGACCTGTTCATCTCCATCCACTGCAACAGCAGCACCAACAGCAGGGCCATGGGTACGGAAACCTTTGTCATGGGACTGCACCGCAGTCAGGCCAACCTGGAGGTGGCACGCAGGGAGAACAAATCCATTCTTTACGAGGACGATTACCTGGAGACCTACGATGGCTTTGACCCCCACTCACCCGAGGCAAATATCATCTTTGCCCTTTACCAGAATGCTTACCTGGAGCAAAGCCTGACCATGGCCTCCCTGGTGCAGAACCAGTTCCGGGATCGGGCCAGGCGAATCGACCGGGGGGTCAAGCAAGCCGGATTCCTGGTACTCTACCAGATCACCATGCCCGGCATACTCGTTGAAGCTGGTTTTATCTCCAATCCCCGGGAGGAGCAATACCTTTTGTCGGAAACGGGACAGGCACACATCGCCTCGGCCATCTTCAGGGCTTTCAGGGACTACAAACAGGAGCAGGACCAGCTCCTGCTGGCGCGGCTCAATCATACAGGCAATGGCGCAAAGTCAAGGGAGACGGACCACCAAATAACCCGTCAGCAGGCCGGTCACGAAGGACCCGGAGTGGATGAGCAGCTGGTTTCATCAGAAAGCGGACCGGATCAGGACGGTGCAGGGCAGCAAGCCCCCCGGGAAGAAGCACTCGTTTTCAAGGTGCAGTTCGCCTCCACCTCCGACAAAAGGCCCTACGATGACCCCGCCTTCAACGGACTGGATAATGTGTCCCATTATTTTCACGAAGGGCTCTATAAGTACACGGTAGGCAATGAAAACAGCCTGGAGGAGGCCATGCTGATACAGCAATATGTGCAGGAGGCCGGTTTCAGGGATGCCTTCGTGGTCAGCTTTCTCAACGGGGAGAGAATCAGCGCCGGCGAAGCGATACAATGGCTCAAAAGGCAGGAAAGCCAATAAAACAAGGATATGCAAAAAAGGCGGATAAGCAGGGAGGTGAAATTGGGGGTGTTCTTTGTCGTGGGACTACTGGTCTTCATCTGGGGGGTGAACTACCTCAAGGGGATCGATGTGTTGGCGAGACAGCTGCGGTTTCATGTCGTATACGAGGAGGTGGACGGTTTGCTGGAGTCCAATCCCGTCAGCCTCAACGGGGTGAAGATAGGCCAGGTGGATCGCATCGCATTTCACCCTGACGGATCGGGACGGGTGGTGGTGACCGCCATCGTCCGTCAGCATATTCCGATTCCGGCCAACTCCAGGGCACAACTAAGCGGCGACATCATCGGAGAAAAGGAGATCCGCATCATCATGGGCGATGCACCCCATGGCATCAGTCCGGGTGATACGCTGGCGGGCTCGGTCCAACCCGGACTTGCCGAAGAGATATCCAGGCAGATCATCCCTTTCCGCGACAGGGCGGAGCAACTGATGATCCAGGCCGACTCATTGCTCACGGCACTGAACATCGTCCTCGGCCCGGAGAACAGGGTCAAGCTGGAAAGCAGCATCGACCGCTTCAGTCAGACCATGGCATCCATTGACCATACGGCCAGGCAAACCGAACTATTCATCAGCGAAGAATCGGACAGGCTGGGAGCCATCCTGGCCAATATCGAATCCATCACGCGGAACCTGGAGGACAACAAGGACGTGCTGAACCATATCCTGCAGAACATGTCCGACATCAGCGATCTGTTTGCCGGCGACCAGTTCGCACAAACCATGGAACAGGTCGGTGAGTCGGTATCCTCCATGAACCGCGTGATGCATGCGATTGAAAGCGGTGAGGGATCCGCCGCCCTGCTCCTCAATGATGATTCCCTTTACATCCAGCTGAGAGATGCCTCCGGCCAGCTGGAGCATTTGCTGGAAGACATCAGGAAAAACCCCAAGAATTATTTCAGGATATCGGTTTTTGGCCGGTAACCCCCCTGACCACCCACGCAAAACATGAAGATCATGCCACTATTGCTTGTTGCCCTTGTCATCGCATTCATTGGCCCGTTGAACGCCACCGCCGGCGATCCCCCGCAGGCACGTCTGCTGCGGCATCTTGCATTGTTTGCCGAAGACAACAGCCTCCAGCAGGCCAACTGGAGTTTTTATGTCAGGGACATAACCAGCGGCCAGGACATACTGGCCCGGCAGGCAGACCATCTGCTGGTACCTGCCTCCACCCAAAAGCTTGTCACCACCGCCACCGCCGCCATGATCCTGGGCCACGACCACCGTTTTGAAACACAGCTGGCGCACGATGGCCATATCGACAGCCAGGGCGTGCTCAGGGGAAACCTTTACATCGTGGGGGGAGGTGACCCGGCATTTGGTGCCACGCAACTGGATGACAGCCTCTCTTTGGAGAACGTATTTGTTCAATGGGTCAGCGCGCTCAGAGAGGCGGGTGTTACGGCGGTGGACGGCCATGTCATTGCCGATGCCTCCGTCTTTGATGATGAAATGGTTCCGCGCAGGTACCTCTGGGAGGACGTGGGCAATTACTTTGGTGCAGGGGCCAGCGGACTCTCGGTCAATGAAAATGAGTATACCGTCTACTTTGATGGTGGTGATGCCCTGGGGCAGCCGGCCAGGGTGGTATACACCGACCCCTTCATCCCCGGGATGGAGCTGGTCAATGAAGTGCTCACCGGGCCGGCCGGCTCGGGCGACAGGGTATACATATTCGGGGGACCATTTATCCCGGCCAGGCGACTCACCGGCACCGTGCCGCTGGCATCCAAAAGCTTCCCGGTCAGGGGGTCCATGCATGACCCCCCGCTCCTTGTGGCCGGCACGTTCCTGGAATACCTGGCCGGCGAGGCAGGCATTGAAACAAGCGGCCTGGCCACCAGCCTTCGTGAGGCCAGCCTCCATGGCATTATCCCGGCTGAAGAGAGGTATGTTCTTCATACATGGCATGCGCCGGACTTCTTCCATATCATCTACCGGGCCAACCTGGCCAGCGTGAACACCTACACCGAGAACCTGGTAAAAACCCTTGGTCACGAAGTGGGTGGAGAGGGCAGCTATGACACGGGCCTGGAGGTGATCAGAAACTACTGGAGCAGCCAGCACACAATGGAGCCCCCCCTCCGATTTCTCCAGGATGGCAGCGGACTCTCACCGGCCAACCGGCTGTCCGCACGCCAGCTGATGACAGTCATGGAGGCGGCAAGCCACCACCCGTCATTCCCCCTGCTCATCAACAGCTTGCCCCTGGCCGGTTACAGCGGCTCCATGGCGATGCACCTGAGAAATACAAGCTCCGAAGGAAGGCTGAGGGCCAAAAGCGGGTTCCTGAGCCAGGTGATGGCTTATGCCGGCTATACACCCATGCAAAACGGAAACCTGGCAGCCTTCGTGATCATCATCAACCACTATGAGGGCAGCCCGGCCTCCATGCGACAGAAGATCATGCCCCTGCTCAACACGATCACCGAGCATGATGGGTCGCCACTGTGGCAATGACATGATGCGCCAGGAAGACCATGCAAGGCAAAGGAAAAAGCACCCGGCCACCCGCGGGTTGAAAATATTGTTATATCTTAGCGGCACAACCTTTTTATCAACCCTTTAATACAGTAAATATGCAAAACATAGACTGGGGAAAGTTACCCTTCGGGTATTTCCAGACCGACTACAATGTAAGATGTTATTACCGTGATGGACAATGGGGCGAGGTGGAGGTCTCTTCATCACCGCACATCAACATCCATATGGCGGCCACCTGCCTGCATTACGGGCAAGAGGCTTTTGAAGGCATGAAGGCTTTTCGGGGAAAGGACGGCAGGGTGCGCCTGTTTCGCTGGGAAGAGAATGCCAAACGGATGCAGCGTTCGGCCGACGGGGTGCTCATGGCCAAAGTGCCCGAAGAGCTGTTCCACACCATGGTAAAGAAAGCTGTGCAGCTGAATGAGCAGTTCGTTCCCCCTTATGGTCACGGCGCCGCACTGTATATCAGGCCCCTGCTCATAGGTACGGGGGTTCAGGTGGGCGTCAATCCGGCCAAGGAGTACCTCTTCATGGTCTTTGTGGGGCCCGTGGGACCCTATTTTAAAGAGGGATTCAATCCGGTGAAGATGCAAATTGTCAGGGACTATGACAGGGCTGCTCCCCTGGGCACCGGGCACATCAAAGTAGGCGGCAATTATGCAGGCAGCCTGCGTGCCTCAGAACGCGCCAAGGCGGAAGGCTACGCGTCGGTGATCTTTTTGGAGGCAAAGGAAAAGAAGTACATTGACGAAGCGGGACCGGCCAACTTCTTTGGCATCAAGGACAACACCTACATTACGCCCAAGTCGGACTCCATCCTGCCATCCATTACCAATATGAGCCTGATGCAGATAGCAGAAGACCTGGGCATGAAAGTGGAGAGAAGAGAGGTGCCCGTGGAGGAACTGGGTACCTTCGAGGAGGCAGGTGCCTGCGGTACCGCAGCCATCATATCACCCATCGGCAAGATTGTCGACAGGGAAACAGGCACCACCTATACCTTCGGAGAGGAAGGGAAGGCAGGCCCGTGGTCAACCAA
This sequence comes from Bacteroidales bacterium, assembly GCA_007120675.1. Taxonomy (GTDB): domain Bacteria; phylum Bacteroidota; class Bacteroidia; order Bacteroidales; family UBA7960; genus PUPG01. Next base: position 13,955 of record SKNE01000088.1, on the reverse strand, counting down.
GCTGTTCAGAAAACTGCAGGCCATACAATATGGCGACGAGGCGGACCCCCATGGGTGGGTAAGCTTTGCAGACTAAGGCGGATAGCCCCTTCCATGAGCTAGGGGGATCATCATCGCCAGGCCAAATAAAAGCCATTAACCGGTGCCCACTGGGGGTACCGGTTTCTTTTTGAGGATGAACAAACCCAGCACGGTGATCAGGCCATTGACGATCAAAATCTCAAATCCAAACCGGTATCCGTTGAACAGGTATTCCGAATGGCTGCTGAGCAGGTAGCTGAGCAGCGGAGAAAGCAGGGCCACGACGGGAACGAGACGGTCGCGGACTGTCCACCTGGTATATAGTCCCACTGCATAAAGGCCCAGCAGTGGACCGTAAGTATAGCCGGCGATGGTAAACAACGTGCTGATCAGCGCTTCATCGTTGATGGCGTCGTAGGCTATGATGATGGCCATCATCAGCAGTGCAAAGGCTATGTGCACCCTGTACCGGATGGTGGTGATCTGCTGCTCGGAAGTGCCAGGCCGCCGGCGCAGTCCCAAAAAGTCTATGCAGAAGACCGTGGTGAGGGCCGTCAGCGTCCCGTCTGCACTGGAATAGGCCGCTGAGATAAGGCCAAAGAAAAAGGTGAGCCCCGCTGCCACGCCCAGGTATTGCAGGGCAATGGCGGGAAACAGTTCGTCGGAGGTTTGCCCGGGACCCAGTACAAACCCCTCCTGGCTGGCAAAGATCCACAAGACAGCGCCCAGAAACAAAAACAAGAGGTTGATGGGTATCAGGAGGGCCCCAAAGGTGATCACGTTTTTCTGGGCATCACGCAAATTCCTGCAGCTCAAATTCTTCTGCATCATATCCTGATCCAGTCCCGTCATCACAATGGTGATGAACATCCCTGCAAAGAACTGCTTGAGGAAAAAGCGCGGATCGTTGATGTCCAGGACGAACATCTTCGTGAAGCCCCTGTTGCCAGCTTCTGCAGCCAGCGCGCCCAGACCCATGTCCAGGTGCTTGGACATGAGGACAATGCTGATGATCACCGCGGCGATCATGAAACTTGTCTGGAGTGTGTCTGTCCACACAATGGTCCTGATGCCACCCTGGAAGGTGTACAACAGGATCAGCACCATGAAGAGGGAGACGGTCACGGGCAGGGGAATGCCCCATCCGTCGAAGACAAAGCGCTGTAAAACGATGACGACCAAAAACATGCGGAAGGAGCTGCCGATGAGCCTGCTCACAACAAAATAGAAAGCACCCGTCTTGTAGGAGGCAAAGCCAAAGCGCTGGTCGAGGTAAGTATAAATCGACGTGAGGTTCAGCCTGTAATAGAGTGGAAGCAGTATGCCCGCTATCACCCCGTAGCCGGCCAGGTAGCCAAACACCAGCACCATGTAAGAAAAGCTTTCGGCTTGAACCAGGCCGGGGACAGACATGAAGGTGACCCCTGAAAGGGAGGCGCCCACCATGCCGTAGGCCACCACATACCAGGGGGAATTCCTGTTTCCAAGGAAATAGGTTTCATTGTTCAGCCTGTGCCTGATGGTCAGACGCGATATAAGAAAGATCAGTGAAGTGTAAACCAGGAAAGAAAACAATATCAGTCCGGGGGCCATGGCAGTCATTTATCTTGGTCAGGGGCAAAAATAGCTAAAGATTTTATCTTTGTGCCCGCCAAATTATTGCTACCTTTGGTTCTTAAGCGGCCCTGACTGCCCTATGGAAACTTTTTCATCAAAATTACTGCAGGCGGCTGTGGAGGAGTTCTCCAGCCTGCCGGGCATAGGTAAAAAAACGGCCCTGAGGCTGGTGTTGCATATGCTCCGACAGGACAGGGAGACCATCGGCCGTTTCTCGGAGGCCCTGCTGCAGTTGCACAGCGGGGTGGTTTACTGCCGTGAATGCAACAATATCTCCGACCAGCCATTGTGCGATATCTGCCGCTCCGTGCGCAGGGATGCCAGCCTGATTTGCGTGGTTGAGGACATACGCGATGTGATCGCCATTGAAAACACCGGGCAGTACCACGGACTCTACCACGTGCTGGGCGGCATCATTTCTCCAATGGACGGTATCGGACCCGCTGACCTGACCATTGACATGCTCACAGAGCGGCTGAAGAATAAACCGGAAGTAAAAGAGGTCATACTGGCCCTGAGCACCACCATGGAGGGCGACACCACCAATTTTTACCTTTATAAGAAGCTGAAGGATTATTCACTGAAAATTTCCGTCATTGCCCGCGGCATCGCCATTGGGGATGAGCTTGAGTATGCCGATGAGGTCACCCTGGGGCGGTCCATCATTTACCGCACCGAATACGATAAAGCAGTATAACCTGCATTATTCACTGCAGCCTGAAGCAAATGACACTTTCTATCGTTATCGTCAACTACAATGTGCAGTACTTCCTGGAGCAGTGCCTGCATTCGGTGTATCGCTCAGGCAAAGGGCTTGATATGGAGGTGTTTGTTGTGGACAATCAATCTGTTGACGGCTCCGTGGAGATGGTCAGGGAAAAATTTCCGCAGGTCAGGCTCATCGCCAACAAGGAAAACCTGGGCTTCAGCAAGGCGAATAACCAGGCCATCCGCATGGCAGTGGGACGCTACGTGCTGCTGCTCAATCCCGATACCGTGGTGGAAGATGACACGCTCACTCGTGTGGTCCGCTTCATGGACGAACATCCCGATGCGGGGGCATTGGGTGTGAAAATGCTGGACGGCCGGGGACGCTTTTTGCCTGAATCAAAACGGGGACTGCCAAAGCCTGGCGTTGCGTTCTGCAAAATATTCGGACTCTCTGCCCTCTTCCCCAAATCAAAGCTCTTCAGCCAGTACCACCTGGGCTACCTGGACAAGGACCAGACACACCAGGTGGATGTGCTGTCAGGGGCCTTTATGCTGCTGAGGAAAGAGGCGCTGGAGAAAACGGGCTTGCTGGACGAAGCGTTTTTCATGTATGGTGAAGACGTTGACCTGTCTTACCGGATCACACAGGCGGGTTACAGGAATTACTATTACCCCGGCACACGCATCATACATTACAAGGGGGAGAGCACCCGCAAAAGCAGCGTCAACTACGTGCTGGTTTTTTACAACGCCATGGTGGTTTTCGCCAGGAAGCACTTCTCCAGGAAAAATGCCAGGGCCTTCTCGCTGCTGATCAACCTGGCCATTTACTTTCGCGCCTTCATCGCCCTGTTATCCCGCTTTTTCCGGCGCATCTTCTGGCCTTTACTGGATTCAGCCGTCATCTTTGGCGGTTTTTATTACCTGAAGAATTACTGGGGCTACCAGGTGCTTTCGGTGGAATCAGCCTATTACCCCCCTGAATTCATGCGTTTTTTCGTTCCCGCCTACATCCTCTTCTGGGTCACCGCCACTTACTTCAGTGGCGGATACGACAAACCACTAAGGCTATACAGGCTGGTCAGGGGGGTGGGACTGGGCACCATCGCCATACTGGTGATTTATGCCCTGCTGCCCGCCGATATGCGCTTTTCACGTGCCCTGATCCTGCTGGGGAGCGTCTGGGCCGTTTTTTCCATGATACTGACCCGCACCCTGCACAGCCTGGTCAGATACAGAAGCCTCAAGCTGGGCGGACACGAAAGCAAGCGCGTCCTCATCGCCGGTGAGGGAAAGGAAGCGGACCGCATACTGAAGATGCTGCGGCAAAGCGGCCTTACCTCATTCATAGGCCTTGTGTCGCTCAAGGACAGGGGGAAGCAGGATGAGGGCTACCTGGGCAGTATCCACCAGGTTAACGAGATCATCGATATTTACCAGATCAATGAGGTGATATTCTGTGCGGGAGAAATGCCGGCCCAAAGCATCATAGACCAGATGTCGAAGCTGCAGGACAAAGCCATCAGCTTCAAGATCGCTCCGCCGGAAAGCTTATATATCATCGGAAGTAACAGCATCGATACCTTTGGCGATCTCTTTACCATCAACGTGAACGCCATCAACCTGCCGGCCAACAGGCGCAACAAGCGGCTTTTCGACATCTCCCTGTCACTCCTTCTCCTGTTGAGCCTGCCGCTGCATTTGCTGCTGCAAAAAAACAAAAGCGCTTTCCTGAAAAACCTTTTCCTCGTCCTGGCAGGCAGGAAATCCTGGGTCGGATACCACCCGACGGCCAGGTACAATAAACTGCCTGCCCTGAAGCACGGGGTGCTGTACCCGGACGACGCCATCCCCCATAAAATGCTGGCCGAAGAGACCCTTAATAACCTCAACGGCTTGTATGCCAAAGATTATAAACTGGAAACGGACCTGCAGATCTGTCTGAAAGCCTACCGTGCCATGGGACGAAAGGTTAAAAAACAGTAAGAGCCACCATGGAAGCCATTGGTCAAACCTTTTCATGCTTTTATTGTTTCCAAAATAGGCAGCAGGGTTCTTTTGACCCGGTTGCCTGACAGTGGTACGGTTGCCCTGGAATGGAACGGTCGAAAAAAGCCGTTTTACGGCAGACGGAATCAAAAAGAGGTAAAGCCTGGCAAGGGCGTAAAGTCGCCGGCATGAATAACCTGATAGACACCATCACAATAAAATACACACATGGCAAGATTTGAATTGAAGATGCCCAAACTGGGCGAGAGCGTTACAGAGGCCACCATCACCAAGTGGTTAAAGAATGTGGGTGACCGCATTGAACTGGATGACCCCATCCTGGAGCTGGCAACAGACAAAGTGGATTCGGAAATTCCCAGTCCCGTCGAAGGGGTGCTGAAGGAACAACTGTTCAACGAGGGGGATACCGTAGAGGTGGACAGCGTCATCGCCATCATAGAAATGGAGGGGGAAGAGGAGCAGGCAAAAGATGGGGAGGGTCCCCGGCAGGAAGCTGCTGAGGATGCAGGGGGAAAACAGGATGGTCTCCCGGAAGCTGCAGATGACACGGCCAGTGAGCAGGAGTCGACGGAAAGCCCCGCCCGCTTTTCCGGCAGTGACCGCTTCTATTCACCGCTGGTGCGCAGCATTGCCCGGGAAGAGAACATCCCCCTGGAAGAGCTGGAAAAGCTGCCGGGGAGTGGACAAAACAACCGCCTTACCAAGGATGACCTGCTCAACTACCTCAAGCAGCGTAAAGAGCAGTCCGCAAGGCCTGCAGCCGAAGCCCCGGCGCAGGAGCAACCGGCACCCGGACCGTCGGCCAAACCGGCCAAGCCATCCGTTTCCATCGGCGAAAAGGACGAAGTGGTGCCCATGGACCGCATGCGAAAGCTCATTGCAGACCACATGGTGATGTCGGAAGACACCTCCGTGCACATCACCCTGTTCAGGGAGGTGGACATGGAAGGGATCGTCCGCTGGCGTAAAAAACAAAAAGCCATCCTCCAGGAGCGTGAGGGAGAGAAGCTGACCTTCACCCCCATCTTCATCGAGGCCATTGCCAAAGCCCTGCGCGATTATCCCATGGTGAATGTCTCACTGGACGGGCACCATATCATCAAGCGCAAGCACATCAATGTGGGGATGGCCGCCGCACTGCCCGACGGCAACCTGATCGTTCCCGTAATAAAAAATGCCGACCACAAAAGCCTCCTGGGATTGGCCAAAGAGGTCAATGACCTGGCTGGCAGGGCCAGGAAAAACAAGCTGAAGCCCGATGAGATCCAGGGTGGCACCTTTACACTGACCAATTTCGGCACCTTTGGCGCCACCATGGGAACACCCATCATCAATCAGCCCCAGGTGGGCATCCTCGGCGTCGGACTCATACAGAAAAAGGCGGTGGTGATCGAAGGACCCCAGGGCGACAGCATCGGGATACGCCACCGGATGGACCTCTCCCTCTCATGCGATCACCGCATAGTGGACGGTGCCCTGGGCGGCATGTTCCTCCAGCGCGTGGCCCATTACCTGGAAAATTTTGACACCGGCCAGACAATCTAAGCCGTTGCCGGCCACAGTGGCCTGGCCACCTGGCAGACCCGCTCATGAATCCCCCATCTCCTGTTGATAACTTCTGGTCAGGACATGGGGGATTTGTTGTACTTTCGTGCCATGAATCCGGGCGGTGTGAGAGCCACGGGGAGGGCTTCCCGGCTCAGCTGCGCGGTGACTGGCAAAAAAAACATCCTAAAGAAATCAATGACCATGGAGTTAAGCCTCAACAGGCCGCTGGCCTTTTTTGACCTGGAAACAACAGGCACCAATGTGGTTAAGGACCGCATTGTGGAAATCAGCATTTATAAAGTCATGCCTGGGGGACAAAGCGAATCGATGACCAGGCTGGTCAATCCCACCATCCCCATCCCGGCGGAGGTCAGCGAGATACACGGCATCAGGAATGAAGACGTGGCCAATGAACCCACATTTGCCCAGCTGGCCCCCTCCCTGGAACAGTTTTTCCACCAGTGTGACCTGGCGGGATATAACTCCAACAAGTTCGATGTCCCCATGCTCATCGAGGAATTTCTCCGTTGTGGGATCCATTTCGATGTGAAGAAGCGGCGGCTGGTGGACGTGCAAAATATCTTCCACAAGATGGAGCCCCGCACCCTGCGTGCCGCCTACAGGTTTTACTGCGGCAAGGAACTGGACAATGCCCACCAGGCGGAGGCGGATACGCGGGCAACCTATGAGATCCTGCTGGCACAGATCCGGCGTTATGAGGGAGCAGATTACGAAGACCGCGACGGAAAGATCACCCAGCCGATCAAAAATGATGTGCAGGCACTGTTTGACTTCTCATACAACCACAGTAACGCGGACCTGGTGGGGCATATCGGCTACAACCGGGAAGGCAGGGAGATATTTAAGTTTGGCAAACACAAAAACAAGCTGGTGGAAGAGGTGTTCCAAAAAGAACCCCAGTATTTTGACTGGATGATGAAAGCAGATTTTCCCCTCTCCACCAAAAAAGTGATCCAGGGGGTGATCATGCGTGGTTTTGACAAGGGCAACAAAATCATCAAAGACCTCTGACAGGCCATGAAAATCATCTGTATCGGACGCAACTACCGCAAGCATGCGGAGGAGATGGCGCAGGACGTGCCGGCCCAACCCATCTTCTTCATGAAGCCTGAAACGGCCCTGATCAAGGCGGGCCTGCCCTTCTTCTACCCCTCATTCTCCAGGCAGGTGCACTATGAGGCGGAGCTGGTGATTCGCATCAACCGGACGGGGAAAAACATCCAGGAACGATTCGCCCACCGCTATTACGATTCGGTTGCTGCAGGCTTCGACTTCACCGCCCGTGACCTGCAAAAAGAGTGCATCAGCTCAGGCAAGCCCTGGGAGATCGCCAAAGCCTTTGATGGTTCGGCCGCCCATAGCGACTTCCACCCCATAGGCGGGTTGGAGGACCCCGGAAATATCCGCTTCTCACTGAAAAAAAACGGTCTGCTTGTCCAGCAAGGCCACTCAGCCGACATGGTCTTTGGCTTCGATGCACTGATCGCCCACGTCTCCCGCTATGTCACATTGAAGATTGGCGACCTGCTCTTTACCGGAACACCCGCCGGCGTGGGACCGGTAGAGGTGGACGACAAGCTGGAACTCTTCCTGGAAGACAAGCTGGTGTTTACCCTGAAAGTCAAATAAACCATCCACAGCATGAATCAGGTTTTGAAAGTGACCCTTCGCTCAGGTAAGGATGAGGCGGTGAGGCGTTTCCATCCCTGGGTATTCAGCGGAGCCATCAAGAAAATGGAAGGCCCCGCCTTTGATGGTTGCCGAACGGAGGTCTTCTCCAACAAGGGGGAATACCTGGCCTGCGGCATCTACCAGGACGCCAGCATCGCGGTGCGCTTGCTGGCTTTTGCACCGGAGCGGCCGGAAGGGTTCAGTCCGGCGTTCTGGCTGGAGAAGCTGCAGGCGGCCTGGCAGCTGCGGCGGCAATGTGGCCTGACCCATAGCAAGACAAGCAATATTTACCGGCTGGTGCACGGTGAAGGGGACCACCTTCCCGGTCTCATCATCGACCATTATGACGGGCACCTGGTCATACAGATCCACGCCACCGGCCTGTACGGCTATATAGACCAGATCGCGGAGGGACTCAGGGCCCTTTACGGACAAGGGCTGAAGAGCATTTACGACAAAAGCAGGGAGACACTGCCCGAGCCGTTCTGGAAGGATAATTCAAGCAGGGGTTTCATCCATCCCGCCGGCGACCTCCCCGCCGGGGGGGGGGTCGTCGAGGCCATGGAGAACAATTTACGTTTCATGATAGATATCCCCGGGGGACAAAAGACAGGCTTCTTCATTGACCAGCGGGAAAACAGAATGCTGCTCAGCCATTATGCCCCGGGAAAGAAAATACTCAACGCCTTTGCCTATAGCGGGGCCTTCTCGGTTTATGCGCTCCGCGCGGGGGCGAGAGAAGTACACTCACTCGACAGCTCCCTCCGGGCTACCCAACTATGCCAGCAGAATGCCACCATTAACCGGCTGGAGGAAAAGCACCGGATCATCAACAGCGATGCCATGGACTACCTTCGCTCCTGCACCGAAGCCTACGATTTGATGATCCTGGACCCCCCCGCCTACGCCAAGCATCAGCGGGTGAAACACAAGGCGGTCCAGGGATATAAGCGACTGAACCTGCAGGCCCTCAAGGTCATTGCCCCACAAAGCCTGCTGTTTACCTTCAGCTGCTCGCAGGTGATTGACCTGAACCTGTTCAAATCCACCATAACCTCTGCAGCCATCCTGTCCGGTCGCAAGGTGCGCATCCTCCACCAGCTGAGCCAGGGCCCCGATCATCCCACCAGCATTTTCCATCCGGAAGGGCACTACCTCAAAGGGCTTGTCCTTCATGTCGACTAAGCAAAACACCCCGGGGATGTACCAACGCACCTGAACACTACGCCATGCCTGTTGACACGTCATACCGCACCATCTGGCGCATCTCCTACCCCATCATACTGGGACTGATGGCGCAAAACCTGATGGTGGTGATCGACACAGCCTTCCTCGGCCGGCTTGGCGAGGTGAGCCTGGGTGCATCTGCCATCGGGGGCATATTCTATCTCTGCCTGGTGATGCTGGGGGCAGGCTTTGCCGTGGGGGTGCAGATCGTCATCGGCCGCCGCAATGGTGAGGGACAGGAGCAAAAGATCGGTGCGGTGTTCGACCATGCCATCTATTTTATGATGGCGCTGGCCATTCTGCTGACTGTCCTGCTCAAACAGCTGGCCCCCCTTTTGCTGTCCATCTTCCTGCAATCTGAGGCCGTCCTTGCCGAAAGCCTGGTATTCCTCAGCTACCGGCGATTTGGCTTCCTGTTTGGCTTCCTGGTCATGACCTTTAACAGCTTCTACACCGGCATCACCAGGACGCGCATCCTGATCGTCAGCACTTCCCTGATGGCCGGCGTTAACATCTTGCTGGACTACCTGTTGATCTTCGGGAACTGGGGCTTTCCCGCCATGGGGATTGCCGGAGCCGCCGTGGCCACCAATGTGGCAGAGGTACTCACCTTCCTGTTCTTCCTCCTGTGGTCTGCCAAAACCCATACACTGTCCCGTTACCGGCTCCTTCGCTTTGCACGGCCCAGGGCAAGGCAGTACCGGATGATCAGCAGGGTGGCTGTGCCTGTCATGTTCCAGTACTTCCTCTCATTCGCCGCCTGGTTTGCCTTTTTCCTGGTGATTGAACAAATAAGCGAAACCGCCCTGGCCGCATCCAACATCACACGCAGTTTTTACATGCTGTTGATGATTCCTGTATGGGGACTCAGTTCCGCCACCAACACCCTGGTGAGCAATATCATCGGACAGGGTCAAGCCGGGGAGGTGATCCCACTGGTGCGTAAAATCATGTTCACTGCCCTGCTCATCAGCCTGGTGGTCATACAGGTCAACCTTTTCTTTCCAAGGGAGATCGCTGCCTTCTTCACCCAGGAGGCACACCTGATAGATGCCACCGTCCCCTTGCTGCGTGTGACTTCACTGGCGCTGCTTGCCTTCTCCTTCGGGATGATATGGTTTTCCGGTTTGTCCGGAACCGGAAAAACCCTCATTGCACTGGGCATTGAGGTCTTAAGCATCGCTTTTTACCTTGTCACAGCCTACATTCTCGCCGTGGGTTTTGGTGGCTCGGCGCCAGTGGTCTGGTTTGTGGAAGTGGTCTACTTCAGCGTGCTGGGACTGGGCTCCCTGGCTTACCTGCAAAGTGGCAAATGGCGTCATTTTAGCCTGTAGGACAGCAGGGTAGCGTGGTAGTGTAGCAGTAGGATGATATGGCAGCGGGGTAGCGTGGCAGCCTGGTATCAGGGCAGCCTGGCAGCAGGGTAGCGAGGCAGCAGGGCAGGCCGGGGTGAGCCGGGCCATCGGGGCAGGCCGGTCCGGGGCGGACCATCAGGGCAGCTGATCCTTCAGGAGCATGATGCGCTGGTAGGACTCCCTGATGCGCGACACGCTTAACATCCCCTCATCGATTAAGTCCAGGATAATGGCGGTGGCCGTTTCGGCAATCATTTCATCGTAGACCAGGTTGTTGGCAAATATAAGGACATCCACCCCCGCGTCGATGCTCCGGTAAATGGCCTCTTCCAGCCCGTATTCATCGGTGATCGCGCCCATGTTCATGTCGTCTGAAATGATCACCCCGTCGAAACCAAGCTCCTGGCGAAGCATGCCCGTGATCACCTCCTTGGACAGGGTGGCGGGGTATTCTGTATCCCACTGGCTATTGAATATATGGGCTGTCATCACCATATCAGCCCTCCCCTGCCCAATAAGCATCTCATAGGGGATAAGCTCCTGCTCCTCCCAGCTGTTACTCACATCCGTCAGTCCCAGGTGGGAGTCATGGCTGGCACTTCCATGACCCGGAAAATGTTTCAGGCAGGTCAGCACCTGGCGGGCCCTGTGCTCATCAACCACTATGGCAGCGTGCTGAGCCACCAGCAAGGGGTCATCGGAAAAGCTGCGCTCGATGGCACCGATGGCCGGACTATCGGGATTGATGTTCACATCCACCACGGGCGCCAGGTTCAGGTTGATACCGTGATCGGAAAGGGTTTGCGCCATGCGGGCGCTATGCCAGGCGGTTGAATCCGGATCATTCAGGCTTCCCAGGTACTGGGCCGACACGGTGGAAGGAAAGCCGTACTCCGGCTTCAGGCGGGCTACATACCCACCCTCCTGGTCAATGCTGATAAACAAAGGGATGTCGCCGGCCTGACTGGCAAAATGACGCAACTGGCCGGTCAGCGCCATGAGCTGGGCAGGCGATTCAATGTTCCGGGGGGTGAACCCCATGGCCACATCCCTGTCGAAAAGAATCACGCCCCCGACGCGGCCTGCTGCCAGGTCCCGGGCAATCTGATCCGTGGCCTCCACCTCCATGCCACGGAAGCCAATCATCAGCATCTGGCCGATCATCTCCTCCAGGCCGGGGTCGCCGGAGTGGCCCTCATCGGCCGAACAGGCCTTCAGGATCATCGCAAGCATCAACAGGCAAAGCATCATCGCAGGTCTCATGGGAAATATTTTTTTGCTTACAAATATACGGCAAGCGATCCAATCAGCCGTCCTCACTCACCGGTTCCGGACACTGTTTGGCCTGCTGCCGGCATTCCTGGCCACGGCACTGGCCAGGATCGCAAACAAAAAACATACTTTTTTCGCTTGTCCGCGGGCCCGCCTTAAAGGCTGCATAAATTATTATCTTTGCAAAGCTTGTTTGATACATAACACGTCCCTATATATGTATAAGTTTGTCACCAGGGTGCTCCCTTACTTATTCATCCTTTGGCTAACGGTCCCCCTCCCCCCGGGAAAACCAGTGCAAGGCAGTTCCGGCTTACACCACGACCCCGGCAAAGCATACCGGACACCCTGGGTCGACTCGGTGTTTGCCTCCCTGAGCCTGGAAGAACGCATAGCGCAGCTGCTGATGATTCGCATACACACTGACCGCGACGAGCCCTACTTTGACAGCATTGCCCGGCTGGTGATGGATTACAATGTGGGTGGGGTGACATTTTTCAGCGGGGGACCAAAACGGCAGGTGATGATCACCAACCGGCTCCAAAGCCAGGCAAAGACGCCGCTCTTTGTGGCCATGGACGCAGAATGGGGTCCGGCCATGCGGCTCGACAGCCTGATCCCCTTTCCGCGGCAAATGGCCCTGGGTGCCATCGACGACAGTCAGCTGATCTACCAGATGGGCATAGAGGTTGGCCGGCAGCTTAAGCGACTGGGTGTGCACATCAATTTTGCACCGGTGGTGGATGTGAACAACAATCCCGCCAACCCGGTCATCAACTGGCGATCATTTGGTGAAGACCGCTACCGGGTGGCGTCAAAGGGGGTGGCCTATATGCAGGGAATGCAGGATGCAGGCATCATTGCCTGCGCCAAGCATTTTCCGGGACACGGAGATACGGATACCGACTCACATTATGCCCTGCCCTTCCTGCGGCACCCTTACCAGGAGGTGGACTCCATCCATTTATACCCTTTCAGGCAACTCATCGGGGAGGGGATCCACTCCGTGATGGTGGCCCACCTGGAAATACCCTCCCTGGAACCCACCCAGGGGCTTGCCTCCACCCTTTCCCATCACGTGGTCACCAATCTTTTGCAGCTTGATATGGGCTTCCGTGGCCTGATCATCACCGATGCCCTGGACATGCAGGGAGTCAGTGACTTTTTCCCGCCAGGCGAACTGGCCCTGCGTGCCTTCACCGCCGGAAACGACATCCTGCTCTTACCCGAAGATGTCCCCGCCTCCATTCAAAGCATCAGCAAGGCCATCCAGGATGGGGTGATTCCTGAATCCATGCTGAATGACAAGGTCCGCAAAATTTTGTACTATAAGCAAAAAGCGGGCCTTGACAATTTCCGGTACATCTCCTCCGAAAACCTGGTGGAAGAGCTGAACTCAAACGGTGCGCGCCTGCTGAACAAGCGCCTGGCAGAGGCCAGCATGAGCCTGGTGAAAAACAACAAAAACCTGGTTCCCGTCACCGGCCTGGCCGGGCGAAAAATCGCCGCCTTATCCATCGGGGCCAGGCCCGGCAATCACTTTCAGACGGCTTTAGCGAGGTATGCCCCCGTAGCCCAGTATGGCATCGACAAATACCACACACCGGAGAGCGCCGAAATGATGCTTGAAAAGATGGGGGGCTATGACCTGGTGATCGTTTCTGTCCATGACAACCGCTTCTCGGTGAGCAGCAACTACGGGATCAACGGAAAGACAGTGCAGCTCATCGCCGGCCTGGCCAGGCAGAACCAGGTGATCATGAGCCTGTTTGCCAACCCCTACAGCCTGGCATTATTCAATGATGAGGTGGAGCACATTGAATCCATACTGATCGCATACCAGGAGGGACGACTGTTCGAAGAAGCCGCCGCACAGGCCATCTTTGGGGGACTCCCAACCACGGGCCGGCTGCCCGTGAGTGTGGCGCCCCACTTCCCCCTGCACAGCGGCATCATCAGTCCGAAAAGCCAGCGCATCCGCTTCGGGAAGGCGGAGGAGGCAGGCATCCGCTCCCACCTGTTGGGACGGATAGACAGCCTGGCCATAGAGGGCATCAGGCAGGGAGCCTATCCGGGTTGCCAGATCGCCATCATCAAAGACGGCGTGATGATCTACAATAAGGCCTTCGGACATCACAGGTGGGACAGCATCGCACCGGTGAAGGACACTGACCTGTATGACCTGGCCTCCATCACCAAGATCGCTTCCTCCACGGCAGCCCTCATGCGGCTGTATGAGGAGGGGCTGATCGACCTGGATGCCGGAATGGGGGACTACCTGACCTGGCTCGAAGAAAGCGAAAAGGCCGCCGCCGTGATGAGGGATGTGCTGGCCCACCAGGCGCGCTTCACCCCCTGGATACCCTTCTTCATGAATACAATGAAAGACGGGGAGTACCTGGAGGGCGTGTACAGCGATCTCCCCACCCGGGAGCATACCTTGCAGGTTGCCGAGGGATTGTTTATCAGCAGGCACTACCGGGACACCATTTTTTCCGGCAT
>SKNE01000146.1 GCA_007120675.1 Bacteroidales bacterium | reverse complement strand
CCCTTCTGACGGGGCTTAAAAGGCTCATCTTAAACACCAGGGTGTCGCCCGGAACCACTTTCTGTTTGAAGCGCACATTGTCAATCTTCAGAAAGTAAGTGAAGTAGTTCTCCGGATCGTCCACCGTTGACAGAACGAGGATGCCGCCAGCCTGGGCCATGGCCTCCACCTGCAAGACCCCCGGCATGATGGGTTCATCGGGGAAGTGTCCTACGAAGAAGGCTTCGTTCATGCTGACGTTTTTCAAGGCCACCACCGAATTGTCGGTCATCTCAATGATTTTGTCCACCAGGAGGAAAGGGGGACGGTGAGGCAACATCCGCTTGATATCGTTGATATCGTAAACAGGCTGGGCATCGGGATTGTAAACGGGGATCTGTTCACGTTCTATATGCTGCTTGATGTGTTTTTGTAAATGCTTGGCGAAGAGTATGTTAGATGCATGTCCCGGCTTTGTGGCAATGATGTGGCCTTTGATGGGCCTGCCCACAAGACTCAGGTCGCCAACGATGTCCAGGAGCTTGTGCCTGGCTGGTTCGTTGTGGAAAGCCAGCTCCAGGTTGTTTAATATCCCCTCTTTTCTCACCGCTACGGCAGGTTTATTGAAAACACCTGCCAGGCGATCCAGCTCCTCTTGTCCCACCGGCCTGTCAACAAAAACGATGGCATTGCTCAGATCTCCTCCCTTGATCAGGTTTTGTTCCAGGAGAAACTCCAGTTCATGCAAAAAAACAAACGTACGGCATCCGGCTATCTGATCCCTGAACTCACTGATGTGGTTCATGCTGGCATACTGGTGTCCAAGCACCTTTGACTGGTAATCAATCAGGCAAGTGATGCGGTAATGGTCGCTGGGCAAAGCGATGATTTCACAATCTTTCTCCTGGTGATAAAAATGAATGGGTTCCCGCACCTCGAAGAAGTGCTTGAAGGCCTCTTGTTCCACGGTGCCTGCCCTGGCAATGGCTTCTGTGTACAACTTGCTGCTGCCATCCAGTATAGGGGTTTCCGGACAGTCAACCTGTATGATGGCATTGTCGATGCCCATTCCCGTGACGGCCGCCAGGGCATGCTCAACGGTTGCAACGCGCACACCATCCTTCTCGATTGTCGTGCCCCTGGCCGTTTCTGATACCAGCCGGGCATCGGCTGCCACGAAAGCCTCCTCCCCCAGATCGCTGCGAAGGAAGCGGATCCCCGTATCAATGCCGGAGGGCAGGATGCTGAGCGTTACTTTCTTACCCGTGTGTAAACCATGACCCGATACGGTCACGGGTGATTTAATTGTCCTTTGTTTTTCGTTCATTGTATCCCACTCCTATCACTCGGCCTGCAACTTCTTCAGTTCTTTTTCAAGCTCATCAATGCGCTTTACGAGTTTTTCAAAATTTCGAAAATAGATGAATGACTTCCTGTACTGGGATGCTTCCATGGCCGGCGAGCCCATAATGACCTGGCCGTCTTTTACGTGACTTGGAACGCCTGCCTGGGCAGCCATTTTCACCTCATCACCGATGGTCAGGTGCCCGCTGATCCCAGCCTGTCCGCCAATCATGCAGTTCCTGCCGATCTTGGATGATCCGGCCACCCCGCACTGGGCAGCCATCACGGTGTTCTCGCCGATCACCACATTGTGTCCGATCTGTATCAGGTTATCAAGCTTAACCCCTCTTTTGATCCGTGTAGAACCCAGGGTAGCTCTGTCAATGGTTGTCCCGGCACCTATCTCCACCCTGTCCTCAATGACCACATTACCGATCTGGGCCACTTTTTTGTAATGGTTGTCATCCTGCGGGGCAAAACCAAAGCCATCTGCGCCAATCACTGCATTGGCATGCAGGGTGCAGTCTGCGCCGATATGGCAGTTGTCGTATATGCGGACCCCACTGTACAGGATGGTGTCGTCCCCTATGTGCACCCCGTCCCCGATGTAAACATGAGGATAGATTTTAACGTTTTTCCCCATGATTACCCGGTCCCCGATGTATGCAAACTCGCCAATGTAGGCATGTTCACCCGGGGTGGTCTTGGGTGAAATGAAGGCCAGCTTTGAGATCCCCTTTTTTTCCGGCAGGCTTTTCTGGTATAGCTCCAGAAGCCGGGCAAGGGCCCCGTAAGGATCGTCAACCCGGATAAGCGTGCCCTCCAGGGGCTTCTCGGGCTGAAAATCGTTTCTGACAAGGATGATGGACGCTTGTGTGGTATAAATATGGGGCGTATAAGCAGGATTGGCCAAAAATGTCATCGTTCCCTCCGTGGCCTCCTCTATCTTGGCAATTTGTGACACCCTGACTGCCGGATCTCCCTCAAGTTCTCCCTTCAGGAACGCAGCAATCTCACTGGCTGAATATTCCATTCACGTATATCTTGTGTTAATTGGGGCCGCAAGTTACCAATATTTGCCTATATGGCCAAAAAGTTTTCCTGCCCGGCTGCCTGTAAGGCGCTATATTTTTGTACTTTTTGGGTAGTGACCAAAATAAAAGTCGTCTTTTTTGGTTACATTTGTTGATAACGTAAACTCCTGTAAATATTATGACCACACGCATTCTATGGGCCGACGATGAGATTGATTTGCTGAAACCACACATATTGTTTTTGCGTGAAAAGGGCTACGATGTGAGCACAAGCAACAGCGGCAGCGAAGCCCTGGACCTGATAGAGGATGAGCATTTTGACATCATATTTCTTGACGAGAACATGCCGGGACTTACCGGCGTTGAGACCCTTGAACGGATCAAAAGCAGGTACCCCAACCTGCCCGTTGTGATGATCACCAAAAGTGAAGAAGAGGCCATCATGAATGAGGCCATTGGCTCGAATATTTCTGACTATCTGATTAAACCGGTGAACCCCAACCAGATTCTGCTGGCACTGAAGAAAAACCTGGAAAACAGGAAGCTGATCAGTGAAAAGACCTCCATGGGCTATCAGCAACAGTTCAGGCAGATTGGCATGAGCCTCTCTGCTTCGCTGGGTTTCGATGAGTGGGTCGACATTTATCGCAGACTGGTTTACTGGGAGCTGGAGCTGGGCAAGTCGCAGGATGATAACATGAGGGAGATTTTCCTGATGCAGAAGGCTGAGGCCAACAATGTGTTTTGCCGCTTTGTGGAAGAGAACTATGACGGCTGGCTTAAAGGGCACACAGAGAACAGACCCTCATTGTCCCATACCACTTTTCGCCACAAGTGCCTTCCGCTGATCAAAGAGAACAAAAGCACCTTTCTGATCATCATCGATAACCTGCGTTACGATCAGTGGAAGGTGATCCAGCCCAGGCTGGAGGAGGTGTACCGTGTGGCCAGGGAAGAGGTTGTTTGCAGCATACTGCCCACGGCCACACAATACGCCCGCAACGCCTTTTTTGCCGGCCTGATGCCGGGTGAGATACAGAAGCGTTACCCCCAATACTGGGTGAGGGAATCAGAGGAAGGTCCACGCAACCAATACGAGGCCGAATTGCTGGGTGAACAACTCAAACGCCTGGGAGGAGGGATCCCCTTTAACTATCACAAGATATTAAATCTCAACGCAGGCAAGAAGCTGCTGGGCAGCCTGAGCGATCACACCGGTGAGAAATTGAATGTGCTGGTATATAATTTTGTTGACATGCTGTCGCACTCCAGGACGGAGATGGAGGTGATCAAAGAGCTGGCGGAAACTGAAGCAGCCTACCGTTCCCTCACACTCAGCTGGTTTGAGCACTCCCCCTTGTGGGATATCATTCGCCAGCTTGCCGCTAAAAAAATACCGGTCATCCTGACCACAGACCATGGATCCATCAGGGTAAACCATCCCACGAAAGTGGTGGGCGACAAGAACACCAACGCCAACCTGAGGTACAAAACGGGCAAAAACCTCCAGTACAACCCGCGTGAGGTCTTTGAGGTCAAACATCCGGGCGATGTATTCCTGCCCCGCGACAATGTGAGCGCCAACTTCATCTTTGCGCTGGAAAACCGGTTTTTCGCCTACCCCAACAACTATAATTATTATGTCAATTATTACCGGGACACCTTCCAGCACGGTGGGGTGTCGCTGGAGGAGATGATGATCCCCTTTGTTTACCTTCAGCCCAGGTAGGGCAGGGGGTGTTTGCCCTTGGGAATTAGAGCATTAAAGCCCAACCGGCATTGTGCACTGACTTGTTAAAAGCGATGAATGGAAGCACTGGAATATCGTGTTGAGCGTATTGAAGACCTGGACGGCGCAGCAGGTCATTTGTTATCTGCCAGGCCAAATAGCCGGGTGATGGCTTTTTACGGGGCCATGGGGGTGGGGAAGACCACCTTCATCAAGGCCATTTGTGACAGGCTGGGGGTTTCAGACAGGGTCAGCAGTCCCAGTTTCCCCATAGTGAACCAATACGTCATGGAAGGCGGGGGACAGGTCTTTCACTTTGACTTCTACCGGATCAAAAAGCCCGATGAGGCCTTTGACCTGGGTTTTGAGGAATACATTTACTCCGGTCATTATTGCTTCATTGAATGGCCGGAAAAGGTAGAGGAGTTATTGCCTGGTGACTGTCTGAAGGTGCATATGGAGGATCGGGAAGGCATACGTCTGATCAGCAGCTGAACGCCACGGAAGGGCGTTCATTTTTTGAACCAAAACAACAAGCATGGAACAAGGCGGTAGTGGCTATCATGGCCCATCTAAATCCTGGTATTTCAGTCCCCAGGAAGAAATGCTGGAGGTGAAAAAGAAGAAGGGCAAACTGGTTATTGGCATCCCTGCCGAAACCACCCTGGACGAAAACCGGCTGGCACTGGCTCCCGAGGCGGCCGCCATCCTGACCGAGAACGGTCATACCATCCTGGTGCAGTCCAGGGCGGGGATCAATGCTTTCTTCCCGGACAAGGACTACGCCGAGGCAGGTTGTGAGCTGGTATATTCTGCCGGGGAGGTCTTTAAGGCTGACATCATCCTGAAGGTCGCCCCGCTAAGTGACAAGGAACTGGAATACCTCCGGCCCGGCCAGGTGCTGTTCAGCACCGTCGCACTGCCCACGCAAAAACAGGCCTATTTCCGGAAACTAATGGCCCGGAAGGTGACCGCCATCGCCTTTGAGTTCATTCGCGACAAAGCCAACAGCTTTCCCCTGCTGCGAAGCATGAGTGAGATTGCGGGAAATACCGCCATCCTGATTGCTTCGGAATACCTCAGCCATAAGGATTATGGCAAGGGACGCATGTTTGGGGGACTCTCAGGGATAACCCCGTCAGAGGTGGTGATCATTGGGGCAGGCACCGTGGGGGAGTATGCCGTTCGTGCCGCCATGGGACTTGGTGCCAGCGTGAAGGTTTTTGATCCTTCGGTTTACAAGCTGCGGCGTCTGCAGAACAACCTGGGTATTCGGGTATTTGCCAGCATCATACAACCAAAACTTTTGTTGAAGGCCCTGAAAACAGCGGATGTGGCCATCGGAGCCGTCCACTCTTCCTGGGGCCGCACCCCCGTCATCGTCACCGAAGAGATGGTAAGCCGCATGAAGAAAGGCAGTGTCATCGTCGACGTCAGCATCGACCAGGGGGGCTGCTTTGAGACCAGCACCATCACCACACATAGCGATCCCGTTTTCCAGAAATTCGGGATCACCCACTATTGTGTGCCCAATATCGCCTCCAGGGTGCCCAATACGGCGTCCTACGCCTTCAGCAATTTCTTTGCACCGGTTTTGCTGAATATTGGCGAAGTGGGGGGAGCGGAAAACATGCTCAAACGTGATCCGGGGGTTCGACAAGGTGTATACCTGTTCAACGGAACGATTACTAACCAGTACATTGGAGAGTTTTTCCAGCTGCCCTACCAGGACATTGATTTGCTGATGGCGGCCTTTTAGCCTGCATTATTCACAAAAAGCAAACAAAATGCTTTATCTATTTGACTCATTGGCAACAAGGACAAATGCTCGTAAAAACTCAATTTGTTTGCTTTTTGCAGGTGCTTTTACTACAGGCCAT
>SKNE01000008.1 GCA_007120675.1 Bacteroidales bacterium | reverse complement strand
TGTTTTTCACAATTTTTTGTGCTGCCTTAGAGAGGTTTTCCTCGTCTTCCAGGTAGCGTTTTATCTTGAGGATGGCCGCTTCAAAGCCGGGGATCTGTACCTTTTCGTAAAGGTTCACCTTCTGGGTGGTCTTTTTGCGGGCGTGATCCAGCAGGTACATCTTCTGGTAGAAGACCTCCCGCTCCAGGGCCGTGTTGGCCAGCTCCTTCACCACGTGGATCCCGTCCAGGTACCAGGCAGGCTGGTTAAACAGGCTGAAATCGCTGATGGCAAACTGCACCTCCTCCAGCACCGGGGTTTTTACGCCGGCAATCTTTTTCACGCCCAGGTGCACGTCCTCGATGCGGACCAGTTCGTTGTCGAACTCATCCCACAGGGCGATGGCGTGCTGGTATTCCTTCAGCTGCTTCTCCAGCTTGCGGTCAAACTCCTCCGCTGTCTCCTTGGCTTTCTTCACCTCGCTGCGCAGGGCCGCCTCCTTGTTTTTCAGGGTGGGGAGGGCCTTTTCACGGACGGCCAGCTGCTTCTTAAGCCGTTGCAGGTAGGTTTTATTGTATTGAAACTTGATGGCCATGTTTTGTGTGTTAAGAAGTGGAAGTCGCTGCCTGCCGGCACAGGATTAGTTCCTTTTCCAGTACTTATCGACAAACTCCTGGCGTATGCCCACCTCTTCAGGCTTGAAATGCTTGTTGAAGAGATCGTAGGCTGTCTCCAGCATGGCATCGGTATCGATGTTGACGTCGATGGCCAGCAACTTTTCTGAGTAGCCCCTGGCAAACTCCAGTGATCGTTCGTCGTAGTCGGTCAGGTCGAAGCCGTTCTCCTGCTTTGTCTTGGCGTTGGCCGCATCGGCATAGAGCCTTACCGCCGCGTTCATCACCTGTGGGTGGTCCTCGCGGGTTTTCTTGCCGATCACCAGCTGTTTCAGGCGCGAAAGACTGCGGAAGGGGTCTACGATCACCTTGCCCACATCGCTGTCCTTGCGAAGGAAGAGCTGCCCTTCGGTGATGTAGCCGGTATTGTCGGGCACCGCGTGGGTGATGTCCCCGCCCGACAGGGTGGTCACGGCGATGATGGTGATGGAGCCCCCGTCGGGGAACTGCACCGCCTTTTCGTATAGCCTGGCAAGGTCCGAGTAGAGTGAGCCGGGCATGGAGTCCTTGGATGGGATCTGGTCCATGCGGTTCGACACGATGCTCAGGGCGTCGGAATAAAGGGTCATGTCGGTTAGCAGCACCAGCACCTTTTCATTTTTTTCCACGGCAAAGTATTCGGCGGCGGTAAGGGCCATATCGGGCACCAGTAGCCTTTCCACGGGGGGTTCTTCGGTGGTGTTGATAAAGCCCACGATGCGGTCGAGGGCGCCGGCGTTGTCGAATACATTCTTAAAATAGAGGTAGTCGTCCCGTGTGAGTCCCATCCCCGCCAGGATGATCTTATCGGCCTTGGCACGCAGGGCCACCATGGCCATCACCTGGTTGAAGGGCTGGTCGGGGTCGGCGAAGAAGGGGATCTTCTGGCCGGTCACCAGGGCGTTGTTGAGGTCGATGCCGGCGATGCCCGTGGGGATGAATTCAGATGGCTGTTTGCGTCGCACAGGATTCACGCTGGGTCCGCCGATCTCCCGCTCCTCGCCCATGATCTCACCGCCCTCCATGGGGTCTCCATAGGCGTTGAAGAAGCGTCCCGCCAAATCGTCGCCCACCTTGAGGCTGGGGGGCTTTCCGGCGAAGATCACCTCGGCATTGGTGGCGATCCCTTCGGTGCCGCCAAAGATCTGGAGGGTCACCATATCACCCATGATTTTTACGACCTGCGCCAGGCGCCCGTCGACAATGGCCAGTTCATCGTATCCAATGCCTTTGGCCTGCAGCGAGACGGTGGCCTTGGTCAGCTGGAACAGCTTGGTGTATACGCGTTGAAATGCTTTTGTGTCTTTTTCCATTGCTCCGTATCTTTTCCTGTTTGTTGATTATGCCTCCACGCTCTCTTCTTCGCTTTTGGCCTCTTCCTGTTCTCCGAGGATCTTGTCGAGCTCCTTTTGGTTCTTATGGAACTCATCCGATTCGTAGTTGGAGTAGTTCATCTGCTTCAGAGCGTTGATCACCCGCTTGAAGTAGGGGCCGATCTCTTCGAAAGAGTCAAAATGAAACTCCCTCTCGGTGATGCCGAGTGTACGATGCAGCATGAAATACTGCCTGTCCAGTGAAGAGGAGGCATCGATCTTGTCGAAGGCATCCTGCTGGAGGATGACGAAGTCGATCAGCTCGGACTTCCAGTAGCGTATGTGGTAGTCCAGCGGTACTCCATCGTCGCCCAGGATATTGATCTGCTCGTAGGCCTCCTTGCCCCTGAGCAGAATGTCTTTGGCCTTGAAGACGCTGCTGGTCCAGTTCTCATCGATGGTCTTGTTCAGGTATTCGGCGATTTCCGGGTATTCCAGGTATTTGGAATAGCTGTCGATGGGGTCGATGGCTGGGTAGCGCTTGCTGTCTGCCCTGTCCTGGGAGAGGGCGTAAAAGCAGCGGGCCACCTTTTTGGTGGACTCGGTGACGGGCTCCTTGAGGTTACCCCCGGCCGGCGACACTGTGCCGATGAAGGTGATGGATCCCGTATCCCCGTCGGGCAGGTAAACGAATCCGGCCCTGGCATAGAAATTGGCGATGATGGCCGAGAGGTCCATTGGAAAGCCGTCGGGACCGGGCAACTCTTCCATGCGGTTGGACATCTCGCGAAGCGCCTGCGCCCAGCGCGAGGTGGAGTCGGCCAGCAGCAGGATCTTCAGTCCCATGGCCCGGTAATACTCGGCGATGGTCATGGCCGTGTACACCGAAGCTTCACGGGCCGCCACCGGCATGTTGGAGGTGTTGGCGATGATGGTGGTTCTCTCCATCAGTTTGCGCCCCGTGCGCGGGTCGTCCAGCTCAGGGAACTCGGTGAAGACTTCCACCACCTCGTTGGCCCGCTCGCCGCAGGCAGCGATGATCACCAGGTCGGCTTCGGCGTTCTTGGAGAGGTTGTGCTGCAGGACGGTCTTGCCCGATCCGAAAGGTCCGGGGATGAATCCCGTGCCTCCCTCGGCGATGGGGTTCAGGGTATCCATGACGCGGATCCCTGTTTCCAGTATCTTAAAGGGGCGTGGCTTGTCGGTATAGGCCCTGATGGGCACCTTCACCGGCCACCGCTGCACCATGGTCACCTTGTGTTCCTTGCCCTCCTGGTCGGTGAGCACGGCGATCACCTCTTTGGGGGCATACTCTCCGTCCCCCTTGATGCTTTTTACGGTGTACTCGCCCTTGAAGGTAAAGGGCACCATGATCTTATGGGGCATCCAGTTCTCCTTCACCTCGGCAAGCCACGAGCCGGCCACCACCTGGTCGCCCTCCTTGGCCAGTACCTTGTATTCGTACTTCTTATCCACGTCGATGGCTTCGGTGTATTGTCCCCGTTTCAGAAACACCCCTTCCATCTTGTGCAGATCGTTCTGGAGTCCGTCGTAGTTCTTGGACAGGATGCCTGGCCCCAGTGTGACTTCGAGCATGTGGCCCATAAACTCCACCTCGGTACCCACCTTGAGTCCGCGGGTGCTCTCAAAGACCTGTATGTAAGACTTGTTTCCCACCACCTTGATCACCTCGGCCATCAGGCGGGTGTCGCCGTGTTTGATAAAGCAGATCTCATTCTGGGCGGTCGTGCCTTCCGTCTCCACAATGACCAGGTTGGCGATGATGCCGCTTACTTTCCCAATCGTGTTCATAGGTGTTTATTTTTCTTTGAATGTTTCGGGTAATTCGTAGCTGGACTGCAACTCACTGAGCAGTTTTCGGAACAACTCGTTGCCATGGTCCCTGTCGATGGCCAGCCAGCGCTCGACCATGCCCAGCTTAATCACAAAGGCCAGGATCTTTTCAATGGTGAAATAGTGGAAGAAGCTCTCCTCGTCCAGGTATTTCCACTTCATGTCATCCGTGGCCTGTTCCCTTTCCCGAATGTCCTCCTTGCGCGATATGGCGGTGAGTTCCTCCATGTAGTCCAGCTCATTGCCCAGGCCAAAGTCCCTGGCGTGGCTTCTGCGGATGCTGTCTGAGACCTCTCCGCTGCCAATGACCTGGTGCTCGAAGGGCACCTTGTATTTCCGTGCGTTGAGGGCGAGCAAAATGTTCCTGACATTGCGTTCGAACCGCCACCATGCAAGCAGGAAGTCGTTGCGCTCTTCCGCGATCATGGCGTCGTAGAAAAGGGTGGTGAGTTCATTCTCCGGACTCATATCCGGGTAGAGTGGGTCTTTGTTCTTGAAAGCCACGATGAAGCGCTGCATGTAGTCAGGCAGGTTGGCGGGCTCCTTGATGTTTTCTTCCAGGCGTTCGCGGCTGAAGTTCCCCCGCTCGTCGTGGGGCTTGTCCTTTTTCTGGAGCAGGTTCAGCAGGTTGTTGTTGTCATAGGGGAGGAAGAGTTTTTCCACCAGGGCAAAATCGGCAGGGTGGATGTGTTCACGCCACTCTTGCCTGAAGGCCAGCTGTCCAACTACCAGCTTATGAATGTCGAGGCTGATGTCCTGAAGGCCTGCTACCAGGTAGTAATAGTTTCTTTTCATCACCATACTACTTCCCGGCCTTTGTTTCAAACAGCCATTCAATCAGGCGCGGACGCATGTACATCTTGAAGAAATGCTCGAAGTCTTCATCAGAGAACGATACCAGGTATGAACCGTCCTTGGGCCCAATCTTGAAGCCACCTTTCAATTTTTCGCTAAACTTGACTTCCAGCCCTTTGTCCAGTAGCGCTTTGGCTTTATGCTTGAAGAACTGCTGAAACTCCTCTTGTTTTTTTTCGGGCAGCAGCACCTGCAGGTCCACGTTGTCGCTGCTTTCGGGGTCCCATTTGTCTACGATGCCCTGGATGATGTCGCGGGTAAATGACACTTCCTTGAAAGCCCCTTTGGTCTCGGGTGTAATGGTTTTTGCCTGCACCAGGTGGACAATCTCCTGTTTGAAGTCGGACATGGCTTGTCTTGCTGAGAGCTGCAGCTCGTTGAGGGCGTTCTTTTTTAGGTCTTCAGCCTCTTTTTCTGCTTTTTCGATGCTCGCCGCGGCCTTTTTTTCGGCTTCGGACAGCATGCTGGCGGCCTTTTTTTCGGCTTCGGAAACAATGGTTTCAGCCTCCTGCCGCGCTTTGTCTACCCCCTCCTGGTAGATTTTTTCAGTGAGTTCCTGAAGTTTTTTCTGCATGATTGCTTGTTTTGTGGTACCGGACTAGGTGAAGAAGTTGCAAAATTAGGAAAAAATGCTTTCCATCAAAGCTTTGACAGCTATTTATGCCCTGGAATGCTAAAATTTTTTCCCCTGAACGGGCACCTTATTGCACCTTATTTCTAACAGCTGCAAAAATAGCAAAAATTAAAGTTGTTACAAAATTCACAACTTAAAAAATCATAAAAATTTTGCTTGATGGTTATCCCCTGTGGTTGCGGACTGTATGTCAAACCTTCCAGGCCGCTGCTGCTTTGGGGTGATGTCCCGGGACGGGGGGTAGTCATGCAGTGATCAGCCGTTTAAACATTATCGGGCCTTCCTTGTTATGTAATGGCAAAGACTTTAAAAGCGAAATTGAACTGTCATTATTCACCAAAAACCTAAAAGTGATGAAGAAAGCGAAATATTTGACATTTTCTGTGCTGTTCCTATTTATTATGGCCGCCTGCTCAGGTCCCAGTGAGAACAGGGCCGAGATTCTAGAGCGCCTGGAAGCGGGTGAGATTCCTGAAGCGGTGGAAGTGTACCGCCTGGATGTGGCATCAAGCAGTGTGGCCTGGGAGGGCACCAAGATCGGGGGCGCCCACGACGGTACGCTGGGCATCAGCTCCGGAGAGTTTTACGTTTTTGAGGGCGAACTGCTGGGCGGCAACGTGGTGATCGACATGGAGCAGATCGTAGTGCTCGACATCGAAGACCCCAACAGCAATGCCCGCCTGGTGGGGCACCTGGAG
>SKNE01000126.1 GCA_007120675.1 Bacteroidales bacterium | reverse complement strand
GCGGTGTGATCGTATTTCTGCCCAACATCATGATCCTCTTCTTCTTTATCAGCCTGATGGAGGATACCGTCTACATGTCGCGGGCTGTATTTATCATGGATAAGCTCATGCATAAGATCGGCCTCCACGGAAAGTCCTTCATCCCCCTTTTGATGGGCTTCGGATGCAATGTGCCGGCCATCATGGCCACACGCACCCTGGCCAGCCGCAACGACCGCATGCTGACCATGCTCATCAACCCTTTCATATCCTGCAGTGCCCGCCTGCCCATATATGTGCTGTTTATTTCTGCCTTTTTTGTGGAATACCAGGGCAGCATGCTCTTTATCATTTACACCACCGGTATCCTGGTGGCTATCGGGATGGCGCTGCTGCTGAAGAAAACCCTGTTCCGCACGGAAGAAGCCCCTTTTGTGATGGAACTCCCCCCCTACCGCATTCCAACCATGAAGGCCATTACCCTCCACATGTGGAGCAAGGCGGTACACTACCTGAAAAAGATCAGCGGGATCATTCTCGTGGCTTCCATCATCATATGGGCCCTGGGTTATTTCCCCAACGGCAGCAGTTACATTGAAACCCTCGAAGAAAAAACCGCTGCCATCGAAGCCAGCTACGAAGCAATAACCGCTGAGCTGAGCGACCCCAGCCCCGAGGTCCTGGATCACCTCCAACAGAGCAGGGAAATGGAGATCAGGAACATGGAGTCCAGCCTCTACCTCCAACGGCAGGAGAACAGTTACATCGGCAGGCTGGGCAAGGCGGTTCAACCGGTCATGGCACCCCTGGGATTTGACTGGAAGATGACCATCAGCATCCTGTCTGGTGTGGCCGCCAAGGAGATAGTGGTCAGTACCCTGGCCGTCCTTTACCAGGTGGATGAGTCAGTGCAGGCCCACAGCCAGTCACTGGTGGAAAAGATACAGAGCCAGACATACCAGTCCGGCCCCCGTGCCGGTGAACCGGTCTTCACACCCCTTGTGGCCCTGGCCTTTATGTTATTCACCCTGCTCTACTTCCCGTGCATCGGCGTCATTGCCACCATCTCGCGGGAAGCGGGGCACTGGAAGTGGGGCCTCTTTACGGTGGTATACACCACCATCACCGCCTGGGTGGTTGCTTTCCTGGTATACCAGCTGGGCAGCCTGCTTTTTTAGACAGTAAACACAACAGACCATGACAAGCCAGTGGATCATTACCTTACTCATACTTACCTTGGCTGTTATCTACGCCATCTGGCGGATAATCAAATACTTTCGCAAAGGTCCGGGGAGAAAAACCCTGGCGGCAGGCTGCGACGACCCTCATGGTGATTGCGCCCACTGCCTGGAACAGCAGCAGCCGTTGAAAATGCATGGAAAAGACGATCGGAAAGAGAACCAATAGCGGTATTTTTTATCCGAACAACGTATTTAAACAAATCAATTGCCACCCCCCTTGGCATTGGGTAAATATTTTTGTATCTTTGGTTTGTGAGCCAAAAGATCCCAAATGCCGTGAACCTGCACGCTGTCTTGCTTAAATACTGGGGCTATTCCTCCTTCAGGCCATTGCAGGAAGAGATCATTCAGTCTGCATTGGATGGAAAGGACACCCTGGCCCTTCTTCCCACCGGTGGCGGAAAGTCCATCTGTTACCAGGTGCCCGGCATGTGCGCTGACGGACTATGCATCGTCATCAGTCCGCTGATCGCCCTGATGAAAGACCAGGTGGAGGGGCTCCGGTCCAGGGGGATCAAAGCCATTGGCATTTATCACGGCATGAGCAAGGCTGAAATTGACAATGCGGTGGATAATTGCGTTTATGGCGACATCAAATTCCTCTATATGAGTCCGGAAAGGCTCAAGACGGAACTAATCCGAAGCCGGATCCACAGGATGAAAGTCAGCCTGCTGGCTGTGGATGAGGCGCACTGCATTTCCCAGTGGGGTTATGACTTCAGACCTCCCTACCTGGAAATAGCAGAGATAAGGGCCCTGGTACCCAATACGCCTGTCCTTGCCCTGACAGCCACTGCCACCAAACAAGTTGTCAGCGACATACAGGAAAAACTGCAGTTCAGGGAAGGCCGGGTATTTCAGCAAAGCTTTGAGCGGAAAAACCTGGCCTACATGGTATTCCAGGAAGAAGACAAGCTGGGCAGGCTGCTGAGGCTGTGCGGCAGGGTGCCGGGAACGGGCATTGTTTACGTGAGGAACCGGAAGAGAACAAGGGAGATCGCCGATTGGCTCAAACAAAGGGGCGTGAGCGCCGATTACTATCACGCGGGACTGGACAGCAAGGCCAGGGATGCAAGACAGGACGCCTGGATGAAGGAGAGAACCAGGCTGATTGTCTCAACCAACGCCTTCGGCATGGGCATTGACAAGCCCAATGTACGTTTTGTGGTTCACATGGACCTGCCCGATAGTCCCGAAGCCTATTTCCAGGAAGCGGGCCGCGCCGGACGCGACGGGAAAAAAGCCTATGCCGTTGTACTCCATAACCAGGCCGACCTGGATAAGCTGCAGCAATTCCACGAACGCTCCTTTCCCCCCATAAAAGAAATAAAGAAGGTGTACAACAGCCTGGGCAACTACTACCAGCTGGCCATGGGCAGCGGAAAGGATCAACAAATGCCCTTCGACATGATGCAGTTTTCAAGGCAATATGACCTGGACCCCTTCCTGGTATTCAGTGCCCTGGGTTTTCTTGAAAGAGAGGGCTACCTGGCCCTTTCCGAAGCCTTCTCCAACCCCTCGCGCATCATGTTCTCCGTGAGCAATGAGGACCTGTATCGCTTCCAGGTGGCCAACCCCGGCTATGACGGCTTCATTAAGCTGTTGCTCAGGTCGTACAGCGGACTGTTCACCGAGTTCACCAAGATTCGTGAAACAGACATCGCACGCCGCACGGGCACGCCGGAAAAGCAGGTGGTACAGATGCTGGAAGAGCTGGACAATCAGCAGATCCTTCATTACAAGGCACAAAACAAAGAACCCATCATCAGCTTCCTTGTGGAGAGGCTGGCCGCATCGGAACTGGTGATATCCAGAGAAGTGTACCAGGAGAGAAAGTTGTTCTCGCGACAGCGGATGCGGGCCATGATGGACTATGTGCAGTCAGACAACAAGTGCAGAAGCCTCTACCTGCTGGCTTATTTTGGCGAGCTGGGGGGACTAAGATGCGGACAGTGCGATGTATGCCTCGAGATGAATAAGTCGGGCGTCTCCTCATTCGAATTCAATGAGATCCTGAATTTCATCCAAACCAGGATAAGTAGCGGAACATACAGCCTTGAAGACCTGGTCAACGATCCAGACAACAATTTCTCACAGGAAAAGATGGTCAATGTGATACGCTACCTGAAAGATGGCGGCCACCTGGAAGAGGGGGAAGAGGAAGGGAATCTGAAATGGACTGGCAGGGGGACCCTTAAACACGGCAGGGAGTCACCGGATAAGAAAGGGCCTTGATGTTCCGCAGGGCCCTTGTCAGCTGGCGGACTGATGGGCTTCGTTGAAACGGGCCAGCACCGATAAGCCACCTTTTACACGATCACCGGGCTTTACAAGGATTTGAGCATCGGCGGGTAAAAACAGGTCCACCCTTGAACCAAACTTAATGAAGCCCAACTCTTCGCCTTGCCTTACCTCCATCCCCTCCCTGCAATAGCAGATGATGCGCCTGGCCAGCACCCCGGCGATCTGCCGGAGCATGTACCTGATCCCCTGTGGTGTTTCGATGACAATGGTGTTCCGTTCGTTCAGCTGGCTGGACTTGGGGTGCCAGGCCACCAGGTATTTGCCTGGGTGGTATACGTAGCGGGAGACCTTTCCGTCGGTGGGGAAACGGTTCAGGTGAACGTTGAGCGGCGACATGAAAACGGAGACCTGTTTCATGGGCTGATCAAAAACCTCTTTTTCCGTCGTCTGTTCCACCACAACCACCCTTCCGTCGGCCGGACTGTACACCACCTCCCGGTCTTTTTTGATGCGCCTTGCGGGCGAGCGGAAGAAATATACAATACCAGAAAAAAAGGACAGAAGAAGGGCAAGTATAAGATACAGCTGCCAGCTGGAAGGTGGAAAAAGCACGATGGCTGCACCGGCACACGCCATCATGAAAATGGCGGTAAAAATGACGATCTTCCTTCCTTCCTTGTGAATCTGCATGGGTTTAATAATTATTGGATTCAACTCCGTTTAGCTGTACGACGATCATGGTTGCCCCGGGGCTTGGTTAGTAAGCCATAAGCAGGTACACAAAGACGAACGGTGCCGCCATGAAGACCCCGTCAAAACGATCCAGCACCCCACCGTGACCCGGAAGGATGGTGCCGCTGTCCTTGGCGTTGACGCTCCTTTTGAACATGGACTCAAACAGGTCGCCGTACGATCCGAACACCACCACCATGGAGGTGATGACCAACCAGTCGCGCAGTGAAAAATGTACGTAAAACCTGGCAATGATTAGTGCGCTGATGAACGCCAGCAGGGCGCCGCCAATGGCTCCCTCCCAGGTCTTCTTAGGCGACACACGCCTGAACAGGGTATGCCGTCCGATGGCAGAGCCAACGAGGAAGGCGCCTGTTTCATTGACCCACACCAGGATAAAAAAGCCAAGCAGCAAACTGGTGTGATAGACCCCGGGAATGAATGCGGGGTTGGGAAAATAGTTCAGCAGGGAAAACGGAACGGCCACGTAAAGGAGTCCGAAGAAGGTGAAGGCTATGTTTGTGAATGGGTTGGGATCGTCGCGATAGAGCTCCAGCAAAAAAATGATGAATATGGAGACAAAGTTGATCAGCAGCCACTCCAGGTCCATCCTGTTCATCGCCACCAGTGCGTTGGTGACAAAAAGCACTATACCGGCAAATAGGCCGGCCACTTTATTGGGCGAAATGCCGGCTTTCTCCACCAGCGAGTAAAACTCATACAAGCCGATAATGGTAAAAAACAAAAAGAGCAGGGCAAAATACGGCTGCCCGGTGATAACGGCAGCTATCACCAGGATGACCAAAAATATTCCCGTCAGGGTCCTACGTACCAAATTGCTCACAACGCCTCTTTATTGATCACCTGGTTTGCCCTCAACACATCGTCCGCATGTACGTAAAGCTCTATCTCGCCCACCAGGTAGGCCGAATCCTTTTTGTTCATGATGACGCTGGTGATGCCATTGTCTTTAAGCACCGCCTGCACAATCTCAGCCTTGTGTTCAAAGCTGCTGCTGTATACTTTGCGCCAATCTCTCATCACAATGCTTCATCCTTTTCCCGGACATCTTCCTCCACAGACTCCACATCCAGCATGAAAAGAAACAACTCACCCGGACCGTGTGCCCCAAGCACAAGGGTCTTTTCTATGTCGGCCGTTCGGCTGGGCCCGCTGACCAGTGAGATCATAGACGGGAGCTTTTCCGGATAACGTTCATGCATTAATTTGAATGCGTCTGTCAGGTCGTAGACAAGCTGCTGGCTGGTGGCCACAACGATGTGCAGCGGGGCCACGATAAATCCGCGCCGGCCACAGGCCTGCCTGCTGCTGAAAAGGATGCTCCCGTGCCGGGCCACAAGGGCTTCGCAGGCGGTAACCGCCGCATCGCATTCATGGGCCTTTCCGGTTTCTCCGGTGTGGGGTGCCCCCAATTCGTTCAGCAGGTCCGCAATGAATGTTTCGCGGCAAAAGATCATTTTCAGGTTCCTCTGCTCCAGCAAGGCCTGGATCCCCGTGGCCATTTCATGCACACTCTGACAAAACACAAATTTTCCACCAGCCTCACTGAAAGAGGCCGCAAAGGCCTCTTCCGGGTAGGGGGTATGGGGAGGGTGCAAGACCGGACTTTCAAGGTCAACTCCATCGTAGGGGGGCGGCATGGCATTGACCAGCGCATCACGAACCTTTTTAAGCACTTTTTCCTTGGACGTGCTCTCTTTCATGGTTACTTAGCTCTTTTTGGCCGGCTTAGGGGGCTCAGAACTTCCAGCCATGGTATTGCCCACTTCAAATTC
>SKNE01000086.1 GCA_007120675.1 Bacteroidales bacterium | reverse complement strand
TTTCTTTTTCCTGGCGGGAACCCTTGGGATCCTTCGTTTTCCGGATATTTTTTCCCGGCTTCACGCCCTGACCAAAGCGGACAACCTGGGGCTGGGCTTCATCGCTGCCGGGATGGCATTGCATATTGCATCCCCCTGGGCAGCGGTAAAGATTTTCTTTATCTGGTTCTTTACCCTCCTGGCCAGCTCCACTTCGTGCTATCTGATGGCCCGTTTTCAAAGAGAACAGGATGGCCTCCAAAATGGAAAGGAGCAAGGATGAGTGTTCTCATTGATATCGTACTGGCCATCCTGGCGGTTTACCTGGCTTTGCAGTCGTTGATGGCACCGAGGCTTTCACAGAGCGTATTTCTTTTCTTTGCCTTTGGACTGGCACTGGCACTCACATGGATCCGTTTGGGGGCTGTGGATGTGGGCATTGCCGAGGCGGCCATTGCCGCCGGATTTCTGGGCGTTTTGCTAATTGATGCCCTGCGGGACTTTTCCCCCGCGGTTTCTGAAAAACAGGAAGGTGCTGACGGCACCTCAGCTGATCGTTCCACAAAGGACACCAAATCACGCCTGCTGCCGAGCTTGGCCCTTGGCCTGGGCCTGGGGCTTTTTCTGCTCATTGCCGTGGAAGCCATCTGGCATACCCCCAAAGGTGGAGGGCTGACCGCACTGTCAGAGGCCATGCTTGCTGAGTCGGGGGTTGAGCACCCCGTTACTGCAGTTCTACTGAATTACCGGGGTTATGACACCTGGCTGGAGATAGGGGTCATTCTCATGGGCCTGCTGGCCATATTTGTTGCCGGGGGCGTGGAGGTTTACCGCAAACCAAGGGTGCTTGTCAGAGATCCCTTGCTGCGGCAGGTGATTTTGTTTTTCACACCGGTTTTGTTCCTCTTCGGGGCTTTTTTGTTGTATTATGGAAAATCCGGACCCGGTGGGGCATTTCAGGCTGCGGTTTTGTGGGGCGCAACGGGGATTCTTCTTCACCTGGGAGGCTGGCCGGTATTCGCGGTGATACCCCGCTGGCTGCGCCAGCTTCTCCTGACCCTTGGACTTGGCTTTTTTCTCTTACTGGGATTTGCCTTCATGGCAGGAGGGGCTGCCCTGTTTGAATACCCTCCTGCCCAGGCCGGAGTCCTTATTCTGATCGTGGAGGCCCTGGCGGCATTGAGCATTGCCACGGCCCTGGCTGCAATATTTGCCTATTTCAATCAAATGAAAGACGAACCAAACGAAATCGAATCCACCACCTGACCAGGAAACATGGAACCCTACCAGATTTATGGATTAGCCTCCGCCGTTCTTTTTGTCATCGGCATAGCCGGACTCTTTGCGGCCAGGCACTTTTTAAAAAAGATCATTGCCACCAACATCATGGGAGGAGGGGTCTTTCTGTGCTTCGTCAGTTTTGCCCAGCGCGATGCCCTCGCTTTTGCTGATCCGGTGCCCCATGCCATGGTGATAACCGGAATCGTGGTGGCGGTCAGCTCAGCAGCTTTTGCCCTTGCCCTGACCCGTCGCATTAACCAGCTCACAGGAGAAGAATCATTTCCAAACGACAAATGACAGATCTGCCTACATCACCACTGCCCGCACTCTTGGTGGGTTTGCCCATTCTGATGGCAACGCTGAGCCTCTTTTTCCGGACCAGGGGAAAGGCTTTGGTGGGCCTGGTGGGATGCCTGCTCACCGCGGGATTGTCTTTCATCGCCTTTGCCGAAGTGACTCGCCGGGGAACGCTTATTCACATCCTGGGAGGCTGGGACCCACCCCTGGGGATCCTGCTGCGAATGGACCCCCTGGCAGCGGTGTTTATCGGGATGACGGCCGCCGTGGGCGCTTTCATCAGCTTGTATGCCTGGTGGTATTTCCGTGCCCAGGAATCCACTGGCGGGGCCTTTCCGCTATTCTGGCCTTTGTGGCTCTTCCTGTGGGCGGGACTGAACGGGCTTTTTCTTTCCAACGACCTGTTTAACCTATTCGTTACCATCGAGGTGATCGGAATCTCTGCAGTGGCCTTGGCAGTGCTTTCGGGAAAAGTAGCCGCATTGTTCGCCGGGTTGCGTTACCTGCTGGCCGCCATTGCCGGCTCCATGGCCTATCTTTTTGGGGTTGCGCTTCTTTATGGAAGCACCGGAACACTGGACATCGGACTCCTGGGCCAGGCATTGGAGCCGGGCCCTGCGACGACCTTTGCCCTGCTGGTAATCACCCTGGGGCTCATGATCAAAACGGCCAGCTTTCCCTTTCATTTCTGGCTCCCACCGGCACACTCCTCTGCCCTTGCCCCGGTGAGTGCGCTTCTATCGGCCTTGGTGGTTAAGGGAACCTTTTACATTTTGCTTCGCCTCTGGACGGAGGTCTTTGGCGTATCCCTTACCTTTGCCGCCGGACAACTCATTGGACTGGCCGGAGCCGCAGCGGTTATCTGGGGTTCCTGGCAAGCTTTCATGCAGACCAATCTAAAGTTGGTCGTAGCCCATTCCAGTGTCGCTCAACTGGGTTATTTGCTGATGATTTTTCCGCTCCTGGTCCTGGCGCCGGGAGTGACGGCTGGTTCAGCCGACTGGCTTTCATCGGCCTGGACGGCCGGGGTCTACCAGGTGATGGCCCACGCCTTTGCCAAATCCTCCTTTTTTCTATCCGCGGGTATTATCATCATGGCCCTGGGGCACGACCGCATAGAGTCCCTGCGAGACCTGGCAACGAGGATGCCAATGACCGTTATGGCCATGGGCCTCGCCGGAGTTAGTCTTATCGGTCTTCCTCCAAGTGGCGGCTTTATGGCGAAATGGATGCTCCTTAAGGGAATCTTCCTCAGCGGTCAATGGTGGTGGGCACCTGCCGTACTGGCGGGAAGCATGCTGGCGGCAGGCTATGTCTTCAGGATCCTGCGCCTGGCTTTTGCCCCAGCCGCTGAGAAGCAAACATGGCGCCCGGTTCCCGTGGCTCTGCAGCTGGTTGCCCTGTTGCTGGCTCTGGCTTCCTTTTTGATTGTTTTTCCGGCCGACTACCTGGTTCAGTTTCTTGAAAGCAGTAAAATTTTTGGCTCTGGTGTCGAAACCATAGTGGAAGGAGGTGGTGATGGAAACTACTAGCATTCTGCCTTTGCTGATCCTTGGCAGCTCTTTCATACCCGGGATATTGATTCTCACCTTGCGTGAGGATCAGTCCGCCCTGCGCTCATTCCTGAACCTCTTTGGTGCCGTTGCCAAGGTTAGCCTGGTTGCCTGGGTATTTGCCGGCACCATGCGCGGTGAAGAATATGCCTTTCTCTTTCGACTGGCTCCCGAGCTGAGCTTTTCCCTGCGGGTGGATCAGCTGGGGCTTTTCTTTGCCAGCCTCTCGTCGGTGCTATGGCTGGTCACCACGCTCTATGCCATAGGCTACCTGGAAGGTGGAAAGAACCGGAGACGCTTTTTTGCCTTCTTCAGTTTCTGTGTAACCGCTGCCACCGGCATTGCGCTGTCCGGAAATGTGATCACCTTCTTCATTTTTTATGAATTTCTCACATTGTCCACCTATCCGCTGGTGGTTCATTCGGGTACCGATCATGCCGTGAATGCGGGCAGGACCTACCTGTGGTATACCATTGGCGGTGGTACGGTGTTGTTTCTTGGTGTCGTTGGTTTGCATGTGCTTGCCGGCCCCATCTATTTTGGCCAGACCGAAATGATCGCCAGCCTGGTTTCGGAACACCCCACCCAATTGACCATTCTGTTTTTCCTCATGCTGGCGGGCCTGGGTGTCAAGGCAGCGATCTTTCCCCTGCACGGCTGGCTGCCAATCTCCATGGTTGCCCCGGCCCCGGTCAGCGCACTCTTGCACGCCGTAGCCGTTGTCAAGGCCGGGGCCTTTGGCATTATCCGGCTGGTCTACGATGTATATGGCATTGATGCGGCCGGACAGATGAACCTGCTAACTCCACTGGCCATTTTGGCAGCATTTACCATTCTCTATGGTTCAGTTCAGGCCTTGTTCCAGGATGACTTTAAAAAACGACTGGCTTTCTCCACAGTCAGCCAGCTTTCCTATATTGGACTCGGGGCGGCCATCGTGGGGGTCCTCAGCACGACAGGAGCCATCGTTCACCTGGTGCATCAGGGTATCATGAAGATCACCATGTTCTTCGCGGCCGGGAACGTGGCCGAAACCTATGGTTACAAAAAAATCAGCGAACTCAACGGTATCGGTCGACGAATGCCCCTTACCATGGGAGCTTTCACCATAGCCGTATTTGGCATGATCGGCCTGCCACCCATTGCCGGATTCATCAGCAAATGGTATCTGGGCCTGGGTGCCGTGGAGGCGGGGAGCCATTGGGTAGTTTTGGTTCTCCTTGGGAGTAGCGCCTTGAATGCGGCATATTTCCTGCCCATCCTCTACCGGGCCTGGTTTTGTGAACCGGATCACGAAGCCGTTCCGCGGCGACGAACAGGCCGCCTGGAGACGCAGGTTCTGTTGTTAATCCCGGTGGTGATCACCGGCCTGCTATCCCTTGCTGCCGGGGTGTTTGCTGCCATGGCTGGAAGTCCCTTGTCCATTGCCCGTGAAATTGCTGAAAGACTTTATTTATTATGATCTGGTTTCTCACCATAGCACTGCCACTGCTGGCTGCGATAATGGCTGCACTCCTTCCTGCTGGAAGGAGGGGGGGCGGACTAATTTTCCTGGCTGCCACATTGCCCGCCATCTGGCTCGGGCTGGTGGAGGTACAAGGGGTCACCGCCCAGTGGTTTTTACTGGAAGCGCACTTTGCTCTCGATGTACCGCGGCGAATTTTCCTCCTGCTCACCGGTGTCCTGTGGGCAGCAGCTGGTCTGTTTGCCGGATCATACCTTAAGGACGATGCCCGGCGGAGTGGGTTCTCCCTGTATTTTGGCGCCGCCATGGCGGGGAACTTCGGACTTCTGATCTCCGGAGATGTGGCCTCGTTCTACACCTTCTTTGCCTTAATGACCTTTGCTTCCTATGGCCTGGTGATCCACAGCCGCACCCCTTCTGCCCGCCAGGCATCCAGGATTTACCTGGTGATGGCCATCATCGGGGAGCTGTTTCTGATCACTGCATTTTATCTTGCCGTGCAAAGTGCCGGTAGCATGCTCCTCGCGGATATACCTACAGCCCTTGCTTTTGATCCAAATGGCCCTTTTATCTTCTTACTTGGCCTGATTGGCTTCGGAGTAAAGGTTGGGGCGATTCCCCTGTATTTCTGGCTGCCTTTGGCGCATCCGGCCGCTCCCGCCCCAGCCAGTGCGGTCCTTAGTGGTGCCATGATCAAAGCCGGCCTGGTAGGCTGGATGCACCTCGCCCCGGTGGGCCTGGTGGAATGGACCTCCCTGAGCTTGCTCATGGTATCCCTTGGCTTTACGGCGGCCCTTGGAGCTGCGATATACGGCTTGACGCAGGTTGACCCCAAAACCAACCTCGCTTATTCAAGCATCAGCCAAATGGGGGTAATGACCGTAATGCTGGGCATTGGACTGTATGGAGGCATCCCGGCCGGACTGATCCTTCCTGCCATTGCCCTTTATGCCTTTAATCACGGAACAGCCAAGGCCCTTTTGTTTATGGGTACGGCCCTACCCGCCAAGGTCGGCGGTTCCTGGCGCATAATCATGTGGGTGGGCTTAGGGATCGGGGTTTTGGCCATAGCCGGGGGGCCCCTGACGGGTGGGCTTTGGACCAAATACCTGGTCAAAACCTTCCTTGGCGAAACAAGCCTGCCCGGAGCGCAGACCTTTTTGCTGTTGCTAACACTTTCAGCCATCACCACGACTTTATTACTGAGTCGCTTCCTGCACCTTTTGCACCAGGTGAAGGCACCTACTGTTCGTGTGGCACCGGCCTTTCTGCTGCCCTGGGTTCTTCTCCTGCTCGCCGGAGGGTGGTGGACGATGTCCCCGGCTCTTTTGCCGGCTGAACTGATGAACTACATCACAAAAGAAAAAGGAATGATGGCCTTCTTCTGGGACCTGTTCACGAACTGGGGTGCACTGTGGCCCATCACCTTGGGGGTGCTTGG
>SKNE01000041.1 GCA_007120675.1 Bacteroidales bacterium | reverse complement strand
GCGGATGTCCATATCGATGAGCTGGGTAGTCAGGTAGAGGTTGCGCTCAAGGTTTGATCCGTCCACCACATTGATCACCACATCGGGCATCTTTTCCGTGATGAATTGGCGAACAAACAACTCCTCGGGTGTATAGGCTGAAATGGAATAGGTGCCCGGCAAATCGGTGATGTTGAAGCGGTAGCCATCCAGCTCATAAAAGGCCTCCTTGGCCTCCACGGTGACACCGCTATAGTTGCCGACCCGCTCACGCGAGCCTGAAGCGTGATTGAAAAAGGTGGTTTTCCCGCTGTTGGGGTTCCCAACCAGGGCCACATTGATGCTGCTGCCCGGTTTTCTGAAGGTATTGGCTTTTTCGGTGTGAAGCACGCCGTCAAAGATCTGCTCCTTGCTGGGCCGGAACTCTTTCTCGGGTATCACCTCAATGAGGCGGGCCTCGTTGCGCCGCAGGGATACATTATACCCCATCACATTGTATTCAGTGGGGTCTCGGAGCGGCGCCTTTTTGACCACCTGGACGGTTTTTCCCACCACGAAGCCCATCTCTATGATGCGCCGGCGAAAACCACCACGCCCTTTTACCTTGGTGATGATCCCCTTTTCCCCGTTTTGCAAGTCGTACAAGGTCATGAAACTACCTTATTTTGCCTTTATTAAGATTCAATTAAGACAGTGCAAATATAGCACAATTAATCGAACAGGTCCGGATCTGACCGACTCGTGGCAGGCAAAAAAAAGACCCGGAATCGGTGATCCCGGGTCGCAATGATCGTTTGAGGCAGCCCCAGACAGGCCGTTTACCCAATGGCTGATCAGCTTCTTTAGTCCTCCTTGTCCAGCAGCTCCCTGACTTTTTTGGACGTCTCGTTGGTATGCTTCCTGGCTTCCCGGTAGCTTTCCTGCACGCCCCTTACCACATTATCCCAGTTTTCCAGGGTGGCTTCACGCACATTCTGCGTTTCCTTGTCCACCAGTTCCAGTTGCTTTTTCAGTTCTGCACGGGCTTCTTTAAGCTCCATCTCCAGTTCATTGGAAGCTTCTTCAATTTGCTCTTCCACGTAATCGATCCGTTCCTGGATGTCGTTTCTCAGCTGTCTGACCTGAAGCTCAGTATCTTCTTTTACCTCCTTCAGCTTTCTTTCCTGGGCTTGTCTCTGGCCGTCGCCGCATGACCAGAGGAAAACAGCCACGAGAAGGGTGGCAACAATTGATAACAAGGATTTGATCTGTTTGTGTGAAGTTTTCATGACGGTTATTTTTTTGGTACAATAAATGAGGGCTTCGTTTCTGTCCGGCCGGCTCTATGCCGAAGCGTAAAAAAAACCGGACGGTGAATTTCCCCGAAATTTAAAAAAAAACCCGGATATATAAAAGCGTCAGAGTAATTAATCTTTTTCAGCTGTAATTCAGGATCCCCTTCTGTAAAAAACAGGGTGTTTTATGTTATCAACAAGAATGATCACCAGTGCAATGATGTAAAAGGTATCCATCATCATATCATAAATATATTTAGCCAGGCCAGAGGTATGATATGCCGTGAGCAGCAGCAGAAAAAAAAGGTAGCTGGCGAAGATAAGGAGAATATTTACAGTGGTGTTTTTGATGGCTTGCTTCCGTTTTTGCTGAAAGAAACTGAATAACTGCCAGGCCAGAATCATGGCTGTTGGGATGAGCAGGGAGCCAAACTTTTGTGGATACTGCACCCTGTTGCCGTCGATCCTGGTGGTCACAACAAAAAAATGCTCGCCTTTTTGCTCTTCAATGCGTAATCTGCTTTCGCTGCCGGCAATGGACAGCGCAGCATTTCCTGAAACAACCAAAGTTTGTGCATAAATTGTCTCGAGCACAGTAAACCAGAGCAAACTGATGGTCATGGTACAGGCGAGCAGTAATAGGATCTTTTTCCACATGGTCTTATTATGTTTCCTGGCTGACTGCTTTTGCTTCTTTCCCCTTCTGTGCCAGTATGTCGAACCAAACCCAGATGACGAATACGATAAAACCAAACAGTATATTCCACAGCGTGTCATGGATTATGTCAAACAGGTCGGGCTGGTAACGACCGACATACCCCATGATGATAAAACGCAAGTTATTGAAAACAAAAATGATCAGGAGAAAAATCCCGAAATTTTTCCATTTCAGCTTCATGGGCCACCTGGAGAAGAAGACCAGAACCAGGGCAAAGAGGTAGTAATTGTAGGCTGTGCACTCCATGACTACCCGCATCCGGTATCCTCCCACACTCAGGATGGGGACTTCCGTCAACTCGACCGGGATAAAGAGGAGCCTCCCGAACCAGTAGGCAGCGTGGGATGTGAAGTGCACAAAAGCATTCATCACGTGGTCTTTCAGGAAGGGCAGGTGCAGCAATCCGATCAGGGCAAACCAAACCACAAAGGCATACAACAATGGCAAGAGCTTTTCGCGGGCCATTTTCTTCCTCTCTGCCAGCTGAGCCAACTCCCGTCGCTGCTTCTTTCTCGATTTGTTTTCCTGTTTCTTCATCTCCTTGTATCGGACCGGTACGCCGAAGACAAAATTACGCCTTTTTTTCTGTACTGGTCTTCTCCGGGTCTGTTGCCGCTCCCGGGATGCTTCAGCGCGTTTCCTGCTCGTGTTTTTTCAAATAATGCTCATAGAGTCGCTGGTGCTTATCCATCATCTCGATTCTCCTTCCCTGGATAAATACCTGTTCCTTCCTGGTCCATAGCTCCAGGGCGTTGCCGTCGGTGATCATCAGCGTGGCATCTTTTCCAACCTCCAGGCTGCCCACCAGGTCATCTATCCCCAGTATCCGGGCGGGGTAGATGGTGATGGCTTTCAGTGCCTCTTCCTCCGGCAGGCCAAAGGCTGCGGCGGAGGCTGCGTGGTGATGGATCCGGTAGGTGCTGGCGGCCCCCGCGTCGCCTGCTATGCAGAAGTTCACGCCTGCTTCATGGAGCCTGAGGGGTATCTTGTATGCCTCGCTGTAGGCCTCCCACTGCCTGGCCGGTCCCGAGATCACTCCACGGAGGATTACGGGGATGTTTCGTGCTGCCAGCTGCCTGGCCACCAGGTCCATGTCACGGCTTCCAATGAGCACCATGCTGAGCTCCTCTTCTTCTGCCCAGGCCATGGCAGCTTGTATTTGCCGCAGCTCTCCCGTGCTTACCCAGACGGGCATCTCTCCTGCCAGGACCGGGATCATGGCTTCCCAGCGGATATCGTAAGGATGGCCCGGGTTTCCTGCAGCCGATGCCCTTGCCTTGCGGTATCTCCTTGCCTGATTAAAGGCATTCCGCAAAAGCTGCATTTGTTCCTTGTACTCACTGGCATCCCGCATGGAGGGCCATTCAATCACCATCCCCAGGTCTTCCCGCAATGTCATTTGCTCCCAGGTCCATCCATCGGTGACCATGGCGGCCGCCCTGCCGGCAATCAGGCTCCCACGGGGCAGGGGCACGACGGTGGTGACACCGTGCACAGCAGCTACAGGCAGGTGTTCGCTGACCGGATGAAAGGCCATGTGGGCCCTGATATTGGGGTTGATGTCTCCTGTCTCCTGCAGGTCGGTACTTTCCTGGATGCGGGCGATCTCCATCAGCCCCAGGGTGGATATGCTTT
The DNA here is from genome assembly GCA_007120675.1 of Bacteroidales bacterium. Taxonomy (GTDB): domain Bacteria; phylum Bacteroidota; class Bacteroidia; order Bacteroidales; family UBA7960; genus PUPG01. Next base: position 2,412 of record SKNE01000041.1, on the reverse strand, counting down.
GAATGAAGCCAGGATAAACATGCTTGCCGCTTGCATCGATCAGGGTGGCATCCCCGGGAATGTCCACTTCAGTGCCCAGGGCAGTGATCTTGCCATCCCGGAAAACGATGGTGCCACCCTCTATGCTGCCCTGGGTGATGGTATGGATGGTGGCTCCGTGGATGGCGACGGGGACATCCTGGGGAGGTGCCGGGGTCTGTGCCCACATGCTTGTTGCCAGAAACAGGGTCACAATAAAAATCCATGGGCCACCGGCCAGTTGAAGGCTGAATGGCCTGTATTTCATTTTCATGATGGGATATGCTTGATTGGGCTTTTTGTTCCTCATTGTCGCTTGTTTTTTGGCGTCCCTATGGTTGTTATTGACTGTTGTTCTGTCTGCCTCCCTGCTGATGCTCAAGGATATGGTCGATGATCAGGGCCCTTTCCTCTCTCACCTCTCCGCGCAGCTGCCGGTCCTGTTCCCTGTCGAAGTATTTCCGGCCATCCACCCAGGTTTGGTCTGCGGTGGTGAATGTGGAGAGGGGGTGCCCGTTCCAGATCACAAAGTCGGCATCCTTCCCCACCTCCAGTGATCCCGTGCGGTGATCGATGCCCATGATCATTGCCGGGTGCATGGTGATAAAGTCCATGGCATCCACTTCGCTGACACCGGTCATCATGGTTTTTGCCGCTTCCCAGTTCATTCGTGTCGACAGCTGCGTATTGTCGGAATGCAGAGAGGTCAGCACGCCGGCATCATGAAGCAGCCTGGCGTTATGCAGGATGCCGTCATAGGCTTCCACCTTGAAGGAGGACCAGTCGGTCCATACCACGGCAGCGGCACCATGCTGCCTCATTTCGTCGGCTATCTTATAACCCTCCAGGGTGTGTTCAAAAGAGCCGATGGTGAAGCCAAACTCTTCGGCCAGCCGCATCATCATCAGCATCTCATCCTGGCGGTAGGCATGGACGTGGGCCCTTCGTGTCCCCCGGATCACCTCCAGGATGGCCTCCAGCTGCAGGTCCCGCCTGTGTGGCAGCCCCACCGTTTCGCTGTCCCGGGCCTCCTTTGCGTGGCCATACTCCACGGCCGCCTGAAGGGCATCCCGTATGATCTGTTCGGTACCCTGCCTGCTGGAGGGGTATCGGTCAGCCGATCGTTTGACATTCTCACCCAGGGCAAACTTGAGTCCCGGTGCTGCATCGTCGTAAAGGAGTCCGTCGCCCATCATGCCCCAGCGCATCTTGATCACCGCATTCTGGCCGCCAATGGGGTTGGCAGAGCCGTGGAAGAGGGTGGCGGAGGTGATGCCCCCGGCGAGCAGGCGGTAGATCCATACGTTGTCGCCGTGCATCACATCGGTGATTCGCGTTTCCGAGGTGATGGCGTCGCCTGTTTCATTGACCCCCCCGGCAATGCTTGCGTGAATGTGCGGGTCGATCAGTCCGGGTGTCAGGTGGCGACCGGTGGCATCTATCTCCACCGCCCCGCGGGGTGCATCGATGTTGTGGCCCACCGCTGCGATTCGTCCCCTGCTCACCAGCATGTCGGCTTCGTGCATCACGCCATCGGGTCCCTGGGTCCATATGGTGGCATTGCGCACGATGATGTGCGCCGGTTGTTCGGGCGTGCCTGCAAAGCCATACTCCATGGAGGGGAAGCGTGCAGGCAGTTGGAGGGCCTCAGGGGGTCCTGGCGGGGTATCTTTTTCAATCCTTGCCGGGCTGGTTCGCCTTGCTTCCCAGGTAAAGAATTCAGTTCTGTTGTTTTCACCCGCTCCCAGCATGCTTCCTTCACCCAGGTGAGCGGATAAACGGTAGGTCCCCTGCAGCCCATCAGGCTCACCGTGGAATACAAAGGACAGTCGCGGACTGTCATATTGCAGCCTGCTGAGGCGGATGGTGTCGTTTGCGATCACGATCTTTCCGCGCAGGTTTCTTTCCCTGCCGTCGATGGACAAGCGTGAGCCGTCCAGTTCATTGGCGGCTGCGATCACCCACTCACCCCGCGGATCCCCTGTCTTTTCCTGCAGCTCGTAAGACTGGCCATCAATCCACACCCCGGTAATTTGTGTGCTGCGCTGAAAGAGTCCACCGTCGGTGACAATGAAGCTGGCCACTTTGCCCGGCTCCAGGCTGCCGTAGAGGTGCGACAGCCTGACCAGGCCGGCTGGCCGGGTGGTCAGTGCGGCCAGCGCCGCCCCTTCGTCCAGCCCTCTCTCCACGGCCGTGCGCAGGTTATCCAGGAAGTCCTTGCCGCTCCCGCTGGCGGTGATGGCTGTGAGGAGCCCCGCATCCTCAAGGATGGAGGGGTTGTCCGGGGCCAGGTACCAGTGCCTGAGTGTTTCCAGCGAGACATTCACCGCCTGCTCAGGTTTTTCCACATCGGGGGGGCTGGGAAAATCGATGGGCAGGATGAGTGGCAGGCCG
>SKNE01000130.1 GCA_007120675.1 Bacteroidales bacterium | reverse complement strand
GGCAGGGACGACCTGCCGGTAGCCGGGGCATGGAGAAAGATCCTTTCTGTTTACTGGTTAATAAGCAAGGAGTTCCATGGCGGCATCCCTGATTTTTGACATGGATGGCAGGATGGCGGCTTCCAGGTTTTTATGGAAGCCAACAGGGGTAAATTCAGAACCAACCCTCTTTACAGGGGCATCGAGGTGTTCAAAGGCCAGCTCGGTGACCTGTGCTGCCAGCTCACCGCCAAAGCCGCCAAAGACCTTGTCCTCGTGCACGACCAGCACGCGGTTGGTCTTCCTGGCCGTCTCCAGTATCGCCCCGGTATCCAGTGGGATCAACGACCGTATATCCAGCACCTCGATCTCCTTCCCGGTGTTCTTGGCAATTTCTTCGGCAGCCTGGATGCTCAGGTGCGTCGTATTGCCATAGGTGATGATGCTCAGGTCTGCCCCCGTGCGACGGATCCTGGCCTTTCCAAACGGTACTTCAAAGTCGTCAGGTACCACCGTTTCGGCCACTTTGGCATTGTAAAGGGCTTTGGGTTCAAGGAAAAGGGTTGGTCCCCTGGATCGCATGGCGGTACGTAGAAGTCCCGCTGCATCATCTGCAAATGAAGGGTAGACCACCCGGATACCCGGGAAGGTGGCCAGGGCGCCCTCCGTGGTCTGCGAGTGGTACAAGCCGCCGCCGATGTAGCCACCGGAGGCAAGCCTGATGGTCACGTTGGGAGAGAACTGGCCATTGCTTCGCCAGTAATCATGGGTCATCTCCACGTATTGCTCCATGGCAGGCCAGAAATAATCGGCAAACTCGGCCCCTTCGATCACGATTCGTATTTTGTCGCTGAAGCGGCTCATTCCGTTTGCAGTACCTACGATAAAGTCCTCTGCAATGGGGGCATTGAATACCCTTTCAATGCCAAACTCCTGCTGCATCCCCTTGGTCACATTGAAGATGCCCCCTTTTTCCTTGTAAGCCACGTCCTGTCCCCAGATATAAGTGTCGGGGTTGTGCCTGAACTCAGCTTTGAGGGTTTCATTCAGGGCCGTGATCAGTTTGATCTTTTCGCCCTGCTGCTGGTGGGTGCCCTCGGGGTATTTGCTTGCCGGATAGGCATCGGGGAGGACGAAATCGTGGATGCTGGCGGGATCCGGATCGGGCGCCTTCATCACTTTCTTGTGGGCCTCGGCAACCACCTTTTTCACCTGCTGATCCACCGCATCCAACTCATCCTGCGTATATACCTTCTTGTCGAGCAAGATTTTTTTGATTTTCAGCATGGGGTCGTGGGCCTTGACACAATGCAGCTCACGCTCATCGCGGTAGAGGTCGTGACGGTCGGAGTTAGAGTGGGAGCCGATGCGCACCACGCTGGCGTGAACGATCACCGGCTCACCTGTTTCCAGCACATGCTGCCTGGCTTCGTGCATGGCATTCATGGACTTCAGCACATCCTTGCCATCGCAATGGATGATCCGCAGGTTTTTGAACCCGCGGAAATTGTCCGCCGCCTTGCGATTGGCCGTCTGGTCCTTCTTAGGCACCGAGATGCCATACCCGTTGTCCTGGAAGACAAAAATCACGGGGAGCTTTTCATTGCTTGCGCCGTTGATGGCCTCGTAGACATAGCCCTCCGAAACGGAGGACTCTCCCTGTGAGCTGATGGCCACCCCGCGATGCCCGTAGCGTTTCATGGCCCGGGCAACCCCCACGGCATGGAGCGTGTGGTTTCCCGTCGAAGAGGACACATTGTGGATGTTCCACTCCGGTTTGGCAAAATGGTTTGACATGTGGCGGCCGCCACTGGCAAGGTCTGTGGCCTTTGATAAGCCGTTCAGGATGATCTCTTCGGCTGTGATGCCTGCTGCCAGTACCGTGAGCATGTCCCGGTAATAAGGGAAAAGGTGATCGGTCTGGCGGTCAAAGACCTTTCCTATGGCCAGCTGAATGCCATCGTGTCCGGCATAGGGAGCATGGTAAGACCAGCCCAGGGCCTGTTTCAGGTAATTGGGGGCCTTCTCATCGAGCTGGCGGCCAAGAACCATCAGTTGGTACCAATCCTTGAAAGTTTGATTATCAACGGTATCTATGGTGTATTTCTGGGTGGCCTCCTGGCTTATTTCAGGTGTTTTCGTTCTTGTTCCCATTCTAACAATCGCTTAAGTGATGACTAAATCATTTGTCAAGAATGAAACACTAAATCCTACTTTTTGTTTAGGATGGGATGCCAGGGGGCAGGCGACCGCAGTCAATCCCTTTGAGGTAGTGCAGACTATCCGGTCCGAGGTGGAATATGAGGTCGATGACACTGGCATTGGGAGTAAAGCCAAGCCGGTCGGAGAACACCTGGTGATAGCCGGGCCAGTCGGAAAAGGTGGCCGGGAGCTGCCGGCTGGCTTTGGGACTGAAACGGTCACGCAGATCATGCAGCGAAACCGGATTTTTCGAAAAAGAGGCCGTTTTGCTCAAACGCACCGGTACACCCAGGCAACGAAAAACGGCCGTGAGCAGATGCTCATTGAAGGTGATGAGGGGCACCTCCCCTGTGGCTGAATGTTTTTCCAGGAAGAGGGGTGCAAACAGATCCTCATAATAGGCAAAATAGGGTGCTTTGCCATAGGCGCTCCTGATGGCACGCCAATGCTTTCCACGCCACGGCCCGGAGGGCTTGATCATCACCTCACCGGTCTTGCTGTGCCGGCCGCGGGGCCTGCTAACCGGGATACTCAGGTCCTGCACACCGGATGCGGTGACAATGCGGCACCGGTTCCTCCAGCTTTGTTTCGGATAGGTTTCATGCTGCTCGATCACCACGTCACGGAACCTGGTTAAAACAGCCATGTAGTCAATGGGCGGCAGGTAGGCTGTGGATACCAACATTGTGTCAGACCGACCGATTTCCCTATCCCCGCTATGGTAGTTCCCCATTGTCATTCACAAAAAAACGGCTTATATTTGTGTTGGTCTCTTACGCTGTGCCGCGAGGGTAGCCGGGCCTTTTCCCCTTTTGCTGCGCATGCTCCCGCAAAATCAAAGATAGTCAATAGCCACTTACCGCAAACCACAACAAGATGAAAATCCTTCACGCCAGGCAGATCAGGGAACTGGATGCCTACACCATAGATAATGAACCCATCGCTTCCATCGACCTCATGGAGCGTGCAGCAAAGAAATGCTTCGACTGGATCCGGCGTCATCTGGGTAAAAAGCAGCTTATCCACGTATTTTGCGGGATGGGCAATAATGGTGGTGACGGACTGGCGATTGCGCGCATGCTGGCTGGTGCCTCCTGCCAGGTCAAGGTGTATAAGGTAGTCCATGCCGGGGAGTCCACGCCTGATTTCAAGATCAACGAAAAGCGCCTGGCCGGATTAAAGGGCCTGCACATGGAGGAGATCCATGAGGACAGTCAGCTGCCTGTGATCGATGGTGAGGACCTGGTTGTGGACGCTTTGCTTGGCAGTGGCCTCAGCCGGCCACTGGAGGGCTTGCTTGCCAGGGTGGTTCAGCATATCAACGCATCGGGCGCCACAGTGGTGTCCATTGATTTTCCCAGTGGCCTGTTTTGCGAAGACAATCGCCGGAACCCGGAGCGGCATATCATCAAGGCCAGCTATACCCTGAGCTTCCAGTTACCCAAACTGGCTTTCTTTATCCCCTCCAACGAGAAGTTCGTCGGACAATGGTTTATCATCGACATCGGGTTGCACCCCGATGCCATCATGGCTGCTGAAACAAAATATCATTACTTGCTTGCATCGGACATCCGGAAGCTCTACAGGGCCCGCAAAAAGTTTGCCCACAAGGGCCATTTCGGACACGCCTACCTACTGGCAGGCAGCCGGGGCAAGAGCGGGGCTGCGGTCCTGGCTGCCAGGGCAGCCATGAGGAGCGGTGCGGGCCTGCTCACCGTACATGTGCCCGGATGCTCACACGACATCATACAAACCGCCGTACCGGAGGCCATGTGCGTCACCGATGAACACCCGCACTTCATTTCGGGCGTAGCCGACCTGAACGGCTTCAATGTGATCGGTGCCGGCCCGGGCATTGGCACCGACGACCAAACAGCCAGGGCGCTGAAGCTGCTGATCCAGAATGCCACAGTGCCCATGGTGCTGGACGCCGATGCCCTGAACATATTATCGGATAACCTGACCTGGTGCGGGTTCCTGCCAAAAGGCTCCATTTTTACACCCCATCCGGGTGAATTTGACCGCCTGGCTGGCAAATCAGCCAATGATCACGACAGGCTGGATAAGGCCAGGGAGCTGTCGCACCGCTTCCAGGTGCATATCGTACTCAAGGGAGCCCACACAGCCATTGTATCGCCCGACGGTCGCTGCTGGTTTAACTCCACGGGAAACCCCGGCATGGCTTCCGGGGGCAGTGGCGACGTGCTGACCGGTATGATACTGGGGTGGATGGCACAGAACTACAGTCCGCTTCACAGCTGCCTCATGGCTGTGTACCTTCATGGCAGGGCAGGTGACCTGGCGGCAAACAGGAAGGGGCATGAAGGACTCATCGCAGGCGATATCACCGAACAGCTTCCCAAAGCCATCCAGACCACCATGCGCTGAAGCCCGAATCCGCAAGTCCATATAAAAATGGTTTGTGGAGCAGCAGAGGGTCTTTAGCCCAGAGAGGGATAAGCCACCCGTACATGGTATATGTTCATCAGCATGCGCTTGAAGATGGATTTCACCGTGGTGATATCCTTGAAGGTGATGTCTGCATTATCAAACTGCTTCTCTCCCACCTGGGTATCTATGATTTTGTCCACCAAATCATTGATCTTTTTCTCATCGGCTTTTCCCAGGCTGCGTGATGCGGCCTCCACTGAGTCGGCCATCATCACAACCGCCGTCTCCTTGCTGAATGGACGGGGACCGGGATAGGTGAAGTCCGCCTTGTTGACCTCCCCCTCCCTGTTTTCTTTCATCTCCATGGTATAGAAGTAGCGCGCCGTGGTGGTTCCGTGGTGGGTCCTGATGAAGTCGATCACATACTCGGGAAGGTTGTGTTTTCGCGCCATCTCAATGCCGTCGATCACATGGTCAATGATGATGCGGGCACTCTCCCTGTAGGATATCTCATTGTGGGGATTGTAGTCAATCACTTGGTTTTCAATGAAGTACTGCGGATTTTTCATTTTTCCAATGTCGTGGTACAGTGCTCCTGTCCGGGCCAGCAGGCTATTGCCCCCGATGGCGTTAAGGGCCTCCTCCGACAGGTTGGCCACCTGGAGGGAGTGCTGAAAGGTGCCTGGCGCCTGCATGCCAAGGTTGCGAAGCAAGACATTGTTGGTATCGGATAACTCCAGCAGGGAGAAATCGGTGGGCATCCCAAAGAGGCGCTCAAACAGAAAGATCACCGGGTAGGCAAACAGCGTCAGAAAAGCCCCGCCGGCAAAATAACCCACATCACGCCACAGCAGATTTTCAAAGGAGCCGGTGTGGGCCAGGGACAGACCAAGGTACACCGCCAGGTAAGTGGCAAATACCAGGATCACGGTGATGAACAGCTGGGAGCGGCGACGAAGGCTGGCCATGGTCATGATGGCGATAATTCCGGCGACAAACTGGATAAAGACAAATTCAAAGCTGCGGGGGATCAGGAACCCAATGAGAATGATGGTGATGATATGGACGTACAATGCCAGCCGGTTGTCAAAAAAGGCCCTGATGACAACGGGCACCAGGCAGACGGGTACAAGGTAGAGGTAGTCGATGTTCAGGCGGATCACCAGGCTGGTCAGAAACACCATCAGCAGGATGGACAGCAAAATAAGCAAGATCTTCCTGTTATCATAAAATACGTCTTTGCGAAAGAAAAACAAAAACAGGAGCAATACCAGCATGGATATGGTGACCAAGACAAACTGTCCCGCATACAAAAGGGTTTGCAGGGCAGTATCTCCGGTCTGGCGCTGAAACTCAGTTCTAAAGGATTGCAGTATCTGGTAAGTTTCCGCACTGACCAGCTCCCCCTTGCTGACGATCTTTTCCCCTTCCTGCACCATGCCCCTTGTCAGC
>SKNE01000226.1 GCA_007120675.1 Bacteroidales bacterium | reverse complement strand
GCTTGGCCTTCAGTTCCAAAGAGTCTGCGATTTGTTTCCTGATCTCCATCTTCATGTTGTTTTATCCGCGATATGCAGCAGGCTATCCACGAGCTTGTCCCACGAAAAACGCTTTTTTTCCTCTTTTAATGTCCCATGCAGGTCTTTAGCCCGCCGGTGAAGAAAAAAGTCGGCCATCGCACCGGCTATCTCGCCGGGGTCTGGCTCCACCACATAGCCTGCACGACCCTGTGAAACCATCTCGGGCAGTCCCCCCACATTGGTCACCACCATGGGACGTTCAAAATGGTATGCCACCTGGGTGACCCCACTCTGGGTGGCACGTTTATAGGGTTGAACCACCAGGTCGGCGGCAGAAAAGTACCATCTTACCTGGTCATTGGGAATGAAATGGCTGTGCCATATGATTTTCTCTTCGATGTCCAGCTCTTTTGCCAGCTGGCGGTAGGTGGCGGGCTTATCATAAAACTCACCGGCCACCAGCAGCCTGGCATCTACATCCCTCATCCGTTCATGGGCAAAAGCCTCCAGCAGCAGGTCCAGTCCCTTGTACTCCCGGATGAAGCCAAAGAACAGCACCAGCGCAGGATTGGCCGGCAGCTGAAGCTGTTCCCTGGCCTTTGGAGGCGATACCGGCTCTCCGAAGTTGTCGTAGAGAGGGTGCGGACATACTGTTATGGCATCGGGGTCAACGTCCAGCTCCACCAGGTCATCGCGCACCGACTGAGAGAGTGTGACAAATCCGTGGTTGTGGCGCACGAAAAAACGGGTCAGCTGACGGCTGCCGGGCTGTTTCTCGTGGGGCAGCACATTATCCGTGATAGCCACCACCCTGGTGTGTCCGTTTTTTTTCACTGCACGGGCGATGGTGCCCAGGCAGGGAGCCATGAAGGGCATCCAGTAGCGAATGATCAGCAGGTCGGGCCGCAATCTGCTGATCTCCCTGCCCACACTGATCCAGTTAAAAGGATTTATGCTGTTGATCCTCACCCTGATATCCAGTCCCCCGGGAGCCGGCTCATCAGCATACTGTGTTTTTCCGGGAAAGAGGATGGACGGATACTGCAGACTGAAGGTGAACAGGGTCACATCGTGCCCTTTATCCATGAACGCCCTGGCCATCCTTTCGTTAAAGGTTGCCATGCCTCCTCCCCTGAGGGGGTGTGCCGGACCGAGGATGATGATTCTAGCCAAGTTGTCAGGGGTTTAGTAGTGGCCTGGTGATGGCGTTAGCTTATTTTTTGTTGATAATCCGCCTGGTCAAATGTCGTTTCACTCACCTGGTAGTGGTTCCTGTCGGGCGCGTTGCGTACGACCAGCTCACCCAGGAAGCCGGCAATGAACAGCTGGGTACCCATGATCATGGCCAGCAGGCCAAAATAGAACAGGGGCCTTTCGGTCATGCGGTACTCCATCATGAAGAATTTGCCATAGGCCAGGTAGGCGGCGATCAGGAAGCCACCGAGGAACAGAAGCAGTCCCAGCAGTCCGAATAGGTGCATGGGCCGCTGACCGAAGCGGGTCATGAAGCTGATGGATATCAGGTCAAGAAAGCCTTTAAAAAAGCGGTCTATGCCGTATTTGGTCCTTCCATATTTGCGTGGCCGGTGGTGGACAATCTTTTCACCGATCTGGTTAAAGCCTGCCCTCTTGGCCAGCACAGGGATATAGCGGTGCATCTCACCGTACACCTCGATGGATTTGACCACCCGGGCATTGTAGGCCTTCAGGCCGCAGTTGAAGTCGTTCAACCGGATGCCGGACAAGAGCCTTGTGGTCCAGTTGAATAATTTGGTGGGGATGGTTTTTGACAGCGGATCCTTCCGGTATTTTTTCCAGCCACTGACCATGTCGTAGCCCTCTTCCGTGATCATCCTGTAAAGCGCTGGTATCTCATCAGGACTGTCCTGGAGGTCAGCGTCCATGGTGATGACCACATCACCACCGGCGTGCTGAAATCCCATGTTCAGTGCCGCGGCCTTCCCATAATTCCGCCGAAAGCGGATGCCCTGCACCCCGGGAGCAGCGCTGGCCAGATCCTGTATAACGCTCCAGGAGTTGTCGCGGCTGCCATCATCCACCAGGATAATTTCATACGTAAAATCCTTGTCTTTCATTACCTTTGCCAACCATTGAACCAGCTCGGGCAAAGACTCTTCCTCATTGTAGAGTGGAACAACAACGGATATGTCCATGGGGTATTTCCTTTACTCAGCCTGGGCGTCCATGGGGCAGCACGCAGGCTGAATGATCCGTCTTATGCCTGCCGTGGACGCCAATAAAGCAAAAGTAGCATTTTTATGCGTAATTGTGCATGCGTGATTTAAGCCAGGGGCCCATTGCCCGCCAGATATTCATTTTTGCCGTACCCATGCTGCTGGGCAATGTGTTTCAGCAACTGTACAATATCGTGGACATGATTATCATTGGCCGGTATATTGGCACCGGTGCCGTGGCGGCGGCCGGGGCCTCCTTCCCGGTGATATTTGTCCTTGTCAGCCTGGTCATTGGCATCACCACAGGTACAACCATTATCATTTCACAATACTATGGCGCCAAAGATTTTGATGCGGTCAAGAGGGCCATCGACACCGCCATGATCTATCTTTTTGTTGCCTCCATTATCTTAACTGTTGCCGGACTGCTGTTCATTGAAGACATCTGGCACCTCATCGGTCTGCCGGACGAGCTGGTGGCGGATGCCACCCGCTACTTCAGCATTTATGCCGGGGGACTGATCCTGATGTTCGGATACAATGCCATCAGTGCCGTCCTCAGGGGTTTGGGTGATTCAAAAACACCCCTGTATTTTCTGATCATCTCCACTCTGTTGAATATTGGCTTCGACCTCTTGTTTGTCCTCTCCTTCGGATGGGGTATCGGTGGGGTAGCCTTTGCCACGGTGCTATCCCAGGGGATCGCATTCGTCTTGTCGGTGATCTATTTGAACCGCACCCACCAGCTTATTCGCCTCAGGTTAAGCGGATTGGTCTTTGATTGGGATATTTTCAGAAAAAGCCTGCGCATTGGCATTCCAACCGGACTGCAGCACACCTTTGTATCGGTGGGCATGCTCGCCTTGATCAGCATCGTGAACCGCTTCGGCACCGACACCATTGCAGCCTATACCATTGCGTGGCGGATCGACTCCTTTGCTGCCATGCCGGCCATGAATTTCGGACTGGCGCTCAATACCTTTGTAGGCCAAAACCTTGGGGCGGGGAAGCCCGAACGGGTAGCCAGGGGGTTAAGGTCAACACTCATCATGACCACCGCGGTCTCCCTCACGTTCACTGCAGTGGCCTGGCTATTCGGCCGCCAGATGATGGGCATCTTCACCCCCAACGAGGAGGTGATAGAGATCGGGTACGGATACCTGGTGGTGGTCGCTTCCTTTTACATCATCTTTTCCTCCATGTTCGTTATCCAATCGGTGATGCGTGGTGCTGGTGATACCCTGATACCCATGTTTATCACCCTCATAGCCTTGTGGTTTTTGCGCATACCCGTTTCGCACCTGCTCTCCCTGCGATTTGGCGCTGAAGGGATCTGGTGGGGCATTCCCATTGCCTGGCTGTTCGGACTGGTGGCTGCTTATATCTACTACCGTACCGGGCGCTGGAAACAGAAAGTTGTGGTGAAGAACCCTCCTGGAAGCAAAAGCTCGCCAGCATGAGACAGGCGGGACAGGTACAACCAGGCTTGGGATAAGTGACAGGCAATCCTGGCGTCAGGCACCTGCTCCGCGCTCACCCACAAAATATTGTTCTTTGTGCTTGAACAAAACGTTGAATGTGGTCAATGAGCCGTAGACACGGGTGATGTATTGCTGCAGGTTGACCTTTTCCTCCTCCTCCAGCTTGTCGTTTCCGTTGATCCGCGCTTCCAGCACGCGGAGCCGGTCGCGGATCAGGACGATCTTCTTAAAGAAATTGTCGATGGGCACCTCCTTGGGCTTGAGCTGGTCTGAGCCAGGCTTTAGAATCATCACCCCCTTCTTCCACCGGTCGCCCATTTCGATCATCTCGGGAAAGTCCGCATAGCGCCGCAACACATTGCTGAATACCTTTTCCAGGTCGGCCAGGCTGATTTGTCCGCCTCCTCCCCCGCCCTGCTCGCCGCCCTGGCTCTCTTCGATGAGCTTCAGACCGGTAAAGCTATTTGCGATCTCCTTGTCGCCCTTATGCAGGAAAAAGACCCTGGTGGTGGTCATGGATTTTTTTGTCACGATGCCCACGCCAAACTGCGGGTGCTCTACCTTGGTGCCAATGGCGTAATCAATGCTTTCCATCCTGTAATTCTATTTAGCGTTCTTTATATTTCGTTGATAATGAACAGGATAACACTGAGCCCGGTGAGCTAAAAACAGCCCAACGATGATCGGTCACCCTCGTGACCCCCGGAGCGCGTGCTGCTTCCCATCCATTTTCCCAGGAAGGCAAAAATAGTGAAAAACATAAGATGAGAGGATCCGGCTGGCAGAAAATGGCCACATCACCCGCTCCCCGGCTTAAGGTTTTACAATGTGCCTGACCTGGGAGAACAAATTTGCAGTATTTTTGCACATTATCCGCGGAGCAGCTGAGATGCCGGACAAACGGCCTGGCCAATGGAAATGCTTATTGCTTAACGCTAATGGCAAGCCGGCTGAGCCCTCCAGTGGAAAAGAGTCAAACCAAAGAGTTACACTTAAAGATCTCGAAGAATGGTCACAAACATCATCCTCATCTCGCTGGCCGTGATCCTTATCATATGGGTCATCAGCATGTACAACAGCCTGGTGCGTTTGCGCAACCAGGTTAAGAACGCCTGGTCCCAGATCGATGTCCAGCTAAAGCGCCGTTACGACCTCATCCCTAATCTCATTGAGACGGTGAAGGGATACATGAAGCACGAACGGGAGACCCTCGAAGCGGTCACCCGCATGAGGGCCCAGGCCATGGAAGCCACCGGTGTGGCCGACAAGGCCAGGGCGGAGAACATGCTCAGCTCAGCATTGGGGCAGTTTAAGGTGGCGGTGGAGAACTACCCGGATCTGAAGGCCAATAAAAACTTCCTGGCCCTGCAGGAGGAGCTCACCTCCACGGAGAACAAGATCTCTTTTGCCCGTCAGAACTACAACGACCAGGTATTGTTCTTCAACAACAAGACGGAGATGTTCCCGTCCAATATCCTTGCCGGCATGTTTGGCTTCAAGAAGGAGGTCTTTTTTGAGATAGAGGACCCGCAGGAGCGTGTCGTTCCCAAGGTTTCATTTTAATCTGCATTGATCATGTGGGAACTCATTCGTAAGAACCAACGCAAGTCCCTGCTCCTCCTGTTTGTGATGGCAGCGGTACTTCTTTTGCTCGGTTTTGTGATCGGCATGGCGGTGGATCCCCAGGCCGGACCGGCTGGCCTGGTGCTGGCTGCCATCATTTACCTCATCCTGCTGATGGTAGCCTTCTCCCAGGGGAAGTCCATCATGCTGCGCATGAGCAATGCCCGGGAGATACAAAAAGAGGACCATCCCCAGCTCTACAACATTGTGGAGGAGATGCGACTGGCCGCCGGCATGCCTGCCATGCCAAAGGTGTATATCATCGACGACCCTGCTCCCAATGCCTTTGCCGCCGGGATGAACCCCAGCAAAAGCGTTGTGGCGGTCACCAGCGGACTTCTTGGGATGATGAGCCGCGATGAGTTGCAGGGCGTGGTGGCCCACGAAATATCGCACATCCTCAACCGCGACATCCGGTACATGACCCTTGCCACCATCATGGTGGGCACAGTGGCCATCCTCTCGCACATGTTTCTGCGAAGCGTCTTTTACAGCGGGGGCCGGATGATGGCAGGCGGCGGGGGTGGCTCCCGAAAGAAAGGCAACCCGGTGATGGCCATCGTGGCCCTGGCTTTTGCCATCCTGGCTCCCATAGCCATACGCCTGTTGTATTTTTCCGTTTCGCGAAAAAGGGAATACCTGGCCGATGCCTCCGCAGCGCGGCTTACGCGCTATCCAGAAGGACTGGCTTCGGCCCTGGAAAAGATATCGGGCT
>SKNE01000118.1 GCA_007120675.1 Bacteroidales bacterium | reverse complement strand
GCCAAAGGAGTTGTCGCTGTGGTTGCCGTTGTAAGTGAGGGGCGGTATCTGGGGTCCGTCGCCGATAAGCAGCAGGTAGGCGAAGTCCTCGTTGTCGTTGTAGTAGTCGACCACGTAGCTCTTGATGGCTGCGGCGGTGTTGCCGGCCTCCGACTTGGCTACCATCTCCACGCGGCGTCCGATGGTGCGCTTCCAGTTGATGAAGGGCTGCATGGCGTCCATGAAGGCATCATAGGCGATGATCAGCATGCTGCCCTCTTCCCCTTCCAGGACGGGATAGGTCTTGCTGGCCGACTCCATGTTGAGGAAGAAGCGGTTGTAGACCTGGTTGAATTCCGGCTCCAGGGTGATGATCTCACGCTGGCGGTTGAAGGTCTCCACCCCTTCCTTGCCGGTGGACGTCACCTCCACCACCAGGTCGGTGTATACCCTGAGGGTCTGGCTCACGGGATTGTACTGGAAAGGAAAGACCGTGAGGGTTTGTCCGCGGAAGTCGCGCATGATGAAAGGGTCTTCCAGCTGTGCCAGGTTGCCGGGCCAGAAAGCGTCTGTTTCATAGGCATCACCGTAGGTGAAGGGCACGTCTTCGGGCCGGATGTCGCGGGTGAAATGGCCCTTGGATGGGGCCACGGACACGCCAGTGAACTCCTGGTATTTGCTGTAGGTCACATTGACCTCCATCTGGTCGTAATCGGGGATGATGATGGTGGCGGTCAGCTTCGCCAGGTCAGGCATGCCAGTCTCCATGATCTGGAAACCGCCTTCCACGCCGACACGCACCTCGGAACCGCGGGGTGTGCGCATGGGGGTCTCCAGGTACCCATCCAGTGAAAACTGAATTTCAGTCTCATAGATGCTGCTGTGAACCAAACGGGTCTCTGCCGCTACGGGCAGTGGACTGTCGATTCCCACCCAGATGGACTGGGCGTTGAGGTAGGAAGCCATTCCTGCCACAAGGAATAGGAAAATGTAAAAAGTTCGCTTCATGATTTGATGTGAGTTAATAATTGTGGATTAAAAAAAAGACCTATGCCGGATAAGGGGATTAACTTATCCGCCAGGGTCGTGGAAAGGTAAAATTAAAGTGATGCGTTGATTCATGTGTTCGCTGCTTGACAAAACAGCCCGTGGGGAACCCGATGGTTGAAAATGATCTTCCCGTGTGGACCCATCGCCTGATGGCTTTTAATCAGGTGTTTTACAGCTAATCAGGTGTTTTACCACGAGTCGGCCCCCATTTGGGGCATTTTTCAGCCCGCCAAGGTACACATATTTTTTCAATTGAACAAACCAAGGCCCTGTGTGCTTTGGTGTTGCAACATGTATTATCTTTGCCGGACAGGCTTTGTCGCCGGCTGTTGTCCGTAGGTCGGAACGAGGGTCTTTTTTGTATTCAACATCTTCAAAACAAAAAAATATCATGAACCGGGATCAGGCACTGGCGTTTTTGCGCATGCATGTGAAGAATGAACGAATGATTGCCCATTGCCTTGCTTCGGAGGCCGTACTGCGCGCCCTTGCAGAGCGTTTGGGAGAAGATGCCGACAAGTGGGCCATGGCTGGCTTGTTGCACGACATCGATGTGGAGCTCACCGGGGCGGACCCTGGGACCCACGCCATGGAGGGGTCGAGGATGCTGGAGGAGAAGGGTTTTGACCCGGATATCGTGGAAGCGGTGAAGCTGCATAACGAGATGGCCGCCCACGGGGTGGAGCGGCACAAGAAGCTGCATCATGCCCTGGCGGCGGGTGAAACCATCACCGGCCTGATCACAGCCACCGCGCTGGTTTATCCCGACAAAAAGGTGGCCAGCGTCAAGCCGAAGTCCATCACCAAGCGGATGAAGGAAAAGGCTTTTGCTGCCTCGGTAAATCGCGACACCATCAGGGAGTGTGAAAAAATCGGCCTGAGCCTGCCGGAGTTTGTGGAGATCTCGCTCAATGCCATGAAGCGGGTCGGACCGCAGATCGGTTTGTAGGGGGTGAAGCCGTAGGTTGTCCGGGAGCTCCCGGCGTTTTCGGAGCACCGGCCATTGACTGATTGCTCTCAACGCCTGGCGTTCAGCGCAGGGTGGCCAGCAGCTCGTCGTTCTCCAAAGCCTCCATGGCCCGGTGAAAGGCAGGGTCCTGTGTGTGGAGCACGGGAAAGAAGGCCTCCGCACCGAAAATATTCCTCCCGATATACGCTTTCAGGTTGGCCCGGATGAGGGCTTCCGTTTCGCTGCTGATGGGGGTGGACGGTTCACTGCCCCTTTCACGGGCAAAGTCCAGGAAGTCACGGTACGACCTGTTGTCCAGATGAAAATTAGCCACAAAGCCCCTGGCGTCCCGGTGACGCTCCAGGCTGGCCCTGTGCCGGTCGGCGTATTCGAAGGCGAAGGTGTAGATGTGGCCCTGGTTGAATACCAGGTTAAAGAAGGTGTTGTCGCCGGTGTCCAGGGGCACGAAGATGTCGGGCATGATGCCGCCACCCCCGTATACGGTCCTTCCGGCGGGGGTCTCAAAGCGGAGCGCTTCGTCGAAGCGGATGCTGTCGGGACTGATCAGTTCGCCATTGTGATAACGTTGCATGAACTCGCTGAAATAGGCCTCTTCCCCTTCATCATACGGTTTCTGTATGCTCCGGCCGGTGGGTGTGTAATACCTGGCCACGGTAAGCCGTATGGCTGAGCCGTCGTTCAGCTGCACCTGTTCCTGGACCAGTCCCTTGCCGAAGGAGCGGCGCCCCACCACCAGTCCCCTGTCGTTGTCCTGCACCGCCCCAGCAATGATCTCGCTGGCCGAGGCCGACCATTCGTCCATGAGGATCACCACGGGCTGATCCTGCCACCTACCCTGGTGCTGCGCCCTGGCATAGGTCCTGGGCCTTCGCCGCCCATCGGTGTAGACGATCAGTTCGCCGGGTTCCAGCAGCTCGTCGGCCACCTGGATGGCTGCATCCAGGAAGCCGCCGCCGTTGCCGCGCAAATCCAGGATCATCTGCTGCATGCCCATGTGCCGAAGCTTTTCCAGTCCCTCGATGAATTCCAGGTGGGTGGTGGCGGAAAACTTGTTCAGGCGGATATAGCCGGTGACATCGTCCACCATGTAGGCGATGTCCATGCTGTGGGAGGGGATTTTATCCCTTGTCAGCTCAAAGGACAGCAGGTCGGGCACCCCGCTGCGCAAAATGGTCACGTTCACCCGGGTGCCCTTCTCGCCCAGGAGCAGCTCCCTGACCTGTTCGGTGGATTTGCTCACCCCGGCGATCAGGCTATCCTCCACCATCACGATGCGGTCGCCAGGCATGATGCCGGCCTGCTCACTGGGTCCGCCGGAGATGGGATGGATGACCACCAGGGTGTCCTTGATCATATTGAACTCAATGCCGATCCCCTCGAAGCTCCCCATTAAGGGGTCGTTGACGCGGCGGAAATCCCTGGCGGGGATATAGGATGAATGGGGGTCGAGGCTGCGCAGCAGGCTCCTGATGCCCTCCTCAGTCAGCTCCTCGCGGGATACGGTATCCACATAAGCATCATGTATGTAGTTGATCACGTCGTTGAGCTTGTTGTGGCGGTCGATGCCGACGGAAAAAAAGCTGTGTCCGGTAGATCCGCTGCCCGGCCCCCTGAGGCGGAGACCCATGTAAAAACCTGCCAGGAGCACCAGGGCCAGCACCAGGGGCATGAGGGTTCGCAACGGAATATATGTTTTTCGATCCTTTTCCATTAATCTATTAATGATTTACAAATCAATCAATTGCAAAGATAGTCATAATCATCTTTTGCCGCAGGGCCCGCTGGCCCGGTGCCTGTTATTTTTTCTTAAATATCAGACGGACCCGGCCTTGAGCCGCTCCAGGATCCGGCTGGTGGAATAGCCCTCCAGCAGCGGCAGGGTCACGACCTGTCCGCCCCGGGAGCGGACAAAAGGTGCACCGGCGATGTCACGGGCATCGTAGTCGCCTCCCTTTACCAGGACGTCGGGACTGACGGTTTCGATCAGCCCTGCCGGGGTGTCCTCATCAAAGAGGATCACCGCGTCCACACAATGCAGTCCCGCCAGCACCGTCGCCCGGGCTGACTGGTCATTGAGCGGGCGCAGGGGGCCTTTCAGGCGGCTTACCGAGGCATCTGTATTCAGTCCCACCATGAGGACATCGCCCAGCCC
Organism: Bacteroidales bacterium; assembly: GCA_007120675.1. Taxonomy (GTDB): domain Bacteria; phylum Bacteroidota; class Bacteroidia; order Bacteroidales; family UBA7960; genus PUPG01. The sequence goes on along the minus strand of SKNE01000118.1, from coordinate 14,965 downwards.
GGCTGCCCTGAACAACAGGTCAACGTGCCCGGCATGCAGGATGTCGAAACAACCGTTGGTGAACACCACACGCTTGTCCATGAAGCGATAATAGTGCAGCATGGGTTTTAGTTCGCCCTGCTGCCAAAAGGGGTAGATCTTTCTGTCCAGGTGCTGGTGCCGCTCGAATGCCGTCATATGGAAGCCATTTAAACTATTAACACAAATGGGCCCTGGAATGTTGTCCCCCGGCAGGCTTATTCGTGCCTGTCACGGGCCGCAGCCGGACCTGGTGCAGGCTCCTCCCGGTGGGGTTGTTCTCGCTTGCCCCATGCGGGTGAGGGTACTGTCCGTGACGGGCATGGTTTCTTCGGTGCATTAGTGCCCCATGGCCACCCGGGGCGCAGGGTTTGTTGCTAGGGACTGTCTTCCGGTGGCTCATGCTGTGCGCGTTTGCCTTGCAGGCTGAGAATGATCCATGAGATGGTCCCTGCCACGATGTTCACCAGCATTTGGGTGGCGTGGGTGATGTAGGCGTAGCTGGTGGCCGGCTCGGAGGCGATGCCGTAAAGCTCCGTCAGGCTGATGATGGTCACGAAGTGGTAAGTGCCTATGCCACCGGGTACGGGGGCCAGGATGCCCAGGCTGCCAACGGCCAGCAGGGTAAGCCCAGCCTGCAACCCCAGGTGTGAGGTGGCAGAGATGGCAAAGAAACACAGGTAAACGGTCATGAAATAGCAGGCCCAGATGAGAACGCTAAGCGTAACGAACCACCATTTTCTGCGCATGGTGGCGATGGTCCTGAACCCATTGGCGAAGCCACGGTATTGACGCCGGAGCTTGTAAAAGAAGCTGCCCTCCCTCGGCCTTTTGCTTTTGTGTTTGAGGAACAGGATGCCTGTGGTGAGCAGCCCTGCCACGGCGAGCAGAATCGCCAGGGCAGGCAGCCAGTGGTCGCCTGCCCGCTCGATGAGGGGTGACCAGAACAGCCTGTTCATAAAGCTCCGAAGAAAGCCAAACTGGGCGACCAGGGTCACCACCACGATGGCCACCAGGGTGATGAAGTCGAACACCCTCTCAGCCAGCACGGTGCCCGCCAGGGCGTTGAAAGGGGTGCGGGACACCTTGCTGAGTGTGATGCAGCGGGTGACCTCCCCCATGCGCGGGAGCGCCAGGTTCGCCAGGTAGCCTGTCATGACGGCGTAGAAGGTCTGGGAGGCTTTGGTTTGATAGCCCATGGTGCCAATGAGCATATTCCACCGGATGGCCCTCAGGTAGTGGCTGATGAGTGCAAAAAGGATCGCAGCGATGATCCACCGGTACCTGGCTCCCCGCAGCTCCAGCATGATCTGCTCAACATCCTGTCCGCGCGTTATGAGCCACAGCAGCAAAAAGCCCAGCGAGAGGGAAAGGAAAACCCTCAGATATCTCCTGATGCGTGTCTTCAATGGGATGGATCAGATTTTGTTGTTGCTGTCGGGAAAGATGATGGTGGGCGTGTGCTGGCGTGCCTTTTCCGGCTCCATGTGTGCGTAGGCGATGATGATGACGATATCACCGGGCTGCACCTTGCGGGCTGCCGGGCCATTGAGACAAACTTCACCGCTGTCCCTCTCCCCCTTAATGACGTAGGTCTCCAGGCGTTCCCCGTTATTCACGTTGACCACCTGGACCTTTTCGTGTTCAATGATCCCGGAGCCATCCATCAGCGCTTCGTCAATGGTGATGCTGCCGATATAATTCAGATCGGCCTCGGTAACCACCGCCCTGTGAATTTTCGATTTAACTACTTCTAAAAGCATGTCGTCTGTTTGAGATGATCGGGCCGCTAAAACAAGGCTTGCTCAAAACCTGGTGGCCAGGTTGCGCTGGCAAAATTACGCATTTAAAGACAGATTGTCAATGAGTCGCACCTCCCCGGCATACACGGCGGTGCAGGCGATGGCCGGAGAGCCTTCAGATGAACGCTCCAGTGGTTGCAGGGTGATGGCATCCACAATCTCAAAATATTCCACCTCCAGCCGGGGGGAAGCATTGATCAGGGAGATGGCCTCCTGTTTGATGGCCGCCGGGTCCTTGTGCGGATACAGTTGCCGGGCCCTCACCAGGGCCTTGTAAATCGTGCTTGCCTCACGGCGCTGATCCTTGCTGAGGCGCACGTTGCGGCTGCTCATGGCCAGTCCGTCGGCCTCACGAACCGTTTCGCAGGCAATGATCTCAGTGGAGTGACCCTCCATTTCCGCCATGCGGCGGACAATCCGCAACTGCTGATAATCCTTCAGTCCGAAATAAGCGCGGTGGGGACGTACGATCTCCAGCAGCAAGTTCACCACGATGGCTACCCCATTGAAGTGTCCGGGCCGGTGACTGCCCTCCATCACCTGGTCAAGCTCGCCGAAATCGTAGCGTTTACTCATCTTCTCCGGATACATCTCCTGGGTGGAGGGACAAAATACGGCATCGCATCCTGCCTCCTTCAGCAAGGCCAGGTCCCGCTCCAGTGTCCGCGGATAAGTCTCCAGGTCTTCGGTTTTATTGAACTGCAGGGGGTTGACAAAGATGCTGCAAACCACCTTGCCGTTTTCCCTCCGGGCCCTGTCCACCAGCGACAGGTGTCCGGCATGCAAGGCACCCATGGTGGGAACAAAACCGATGCTGCTGCCCGATGATGCTTCCCTGGCTGACCAGCTGCTTTGTTCCCCCTTTGACCTGAACACCTCCATTTTTGTGTATTATTATTTTATAATCAGTAAGTTAAGTGGCAAAAAACCACCCCGGATCCCAAAAAACAAATCCGCAAAGCTATACGAATTATTTGAATAATTGCAAAAAAATCAGTAATTTTGCAAATAATTTTTTACGGTTCAACTTGTATTGTTTTTTTTATGGAAAAGCCCAAAGTTCTCTTCGTTCAGCAAGAAATAAGCCCGTATCTGAAGGAGTCCCACATGGGCCATATCGGCCGCCACCTTCCCCAGGGAACACAGGAAAGAAAGAAAGAGATCCGCACTTTCATGCCACGTTATGGTTGCATCAACGAGCGGCGCAACCAGCTCCATGAGGTGATCCGCCTCTCGGGGATGAACCTGGTGATCGACAATACGGACCACCCCCTGATCATTAAGGTGGCATCCATCCAGTCGGCCCGCATGCAGATCTACTTCATCGACAACGAGGATTTCTTTCAGCGCAAGTTCGTCCTCACCAATAAGTCCGGCGAGTATTTTGCTGACAATGACGAGCGCGCCATCTTTTTTACCCGCGGGGTGATAGAGACGGTCAAGAAGCTGGGCTGGGCACCGAGCCTGGTGCACTGCAACGGCTGGTTCACCAGCCTGATGCCGTTCTACCTTCGGGAAGTGGTGAAGGACAACCCCATGTTCAGCGACACACGGATTGTGTATTCCATTTACAATGACGGCTTCCCCGGCCAGCTGAGTGCCGGGATGCACAAGAAAATGAAAACCAAAGGCCTTGGCAAGGACGTGCTGGAAAAATATGCCGAACCAAGCCACGAGACCCTCAGCAAGATTGCCATGGATTACTCAGATGGGATCATTTTCGGCGACAAGGAGATCGACCCGGTCCTGGAGAAATATGCACGCGACAGTGGCAAGCCCCTGCTGGAATACCAGGACAAGGATCATTACATCGATGCCTACAACCAGTTCTACGATGAAATTCTTGTGTCAGAATCTGTTTTGGAGCAATAATTAAAATGCCTACCTTTGCGTTCTCTTTACCCGGGGAACGGCCCTATTGCTCATAAAAACATATTGAACCTTGAAAACACTCACAAACCCCCGTCATCGCGGGGTTTTTTTCGCCCCCTTCAAAACGGTCCTTGTCCTGGCAACCCTGCTTGTCTTCGTTCATGCCTGTGACGAATCGGACGAGATCGGATTGGACCTGGTGGACACAAGGGCGCAGCTGCATACCCTTGACACCCTGACCATCAGGGCGATGACCATCGTAGACGACAGCGTGGCCATGAACTTCGGTGCCACCAATATCCTGGGCATCATCAACGACCCCGTATTCGGAAAGACCAGGGCCAGCATCTACACCCAGACACGCCTGCCCATGAACAACTTTTCCCTGGGGGAGGATCCCGAGCTTGATTCCATACACCTGGTATTGTCTTATACGGGAAACTATTACGGTGCACTCCAGACTCCCCAGTACCTGAGGGTGTATGAGCTGGCTGAGTCATTTCCCGAAGCAGACACCCTGTTTTCAAACCTGTTTATTCCCCACGACCCGCAACTGCTCACCCGTGCCAGGGATGGTCACCGCTTTGTGCCGGCGCCCATCGACAGCGTGATGGTGGACAGCATCATGCAGCCGCCGCAGATCCGTGTCCCCCTGAACTTCTGGCTGGGACAAAAGTACATCGATGCCAACGATACCGAAGCGTTCGAGAACGTGCCCGGATACCTGGAGAGCTTCAAGGGCCTCTACCTTATGCCCGATATCTCCCCTGACGGAACGGGATCCAAGTACCAGCTGAACATGCTCACCACCCTGACCTCCCTGGAGCTCTATTACAGGTACTCCGGTGAGGACACCATCATGAGCCGCATGCAACGCTTCCCCATCAATGAGTTCTCCAAAAGGACCACACGGATCGAGCACTTTGGGTACGAGGAGGCCAACGAGGCACTGCGGGCACAAATACTGCACCAGGATGAGCAGATGGCGGACAGCCTCCTGTTCCTTCAGTCGCTGGGACTGCACCGGGCAAACATTTTCCTCCCCTATGTGGATCAGCTGGCGGATATTCCCAAGCTTTTGATTAACAAGGCAGAACTGATCGTGCCGGTGGCGACGGAATTCGTGGAGGACCAGCTGCCCGCCTCCAGGGAGTTGCTGCTCCTGAGGATTGACGAGGACGGCGACCTGCAATTCCTGGAGGACTACCACGTGGGGATCAATTATTTTGGGGGCCGGCTGGATGAGAACAAGATGCAGTACCGGTTCAATGTCACCAAATATTTCCAGCAGTTGCTTGACGGTGAACATCCCAACGATGGACTGGCCCTGGTGGTGGCTGGCGCATCAGAGGATATGAGCCGGGTGGTGTTGCATGGACCGGGCAGAACGGAGGAGCCCATGCGCCTGGTGTTGTATTATTCGGTCTTTGATTAAGACCCTCCGGGTCTGGCTTTCTTGCTTGCCGGACCGGACAGGGATGCAATAGATAGATTGATTGGCTTGCAATAGGGATGCGTGTTTAGGTACATAAAATAAGCCTGAGGAACAATGTGTGGTATCGTTGGATATATTGGCAAGAGAAAAGCTTATCCGATCCTGATCAAAGGCCTTTACCGCCTGGAATATCGCGGCTACGACAGTGCAGGGGTGGCCCTGCTGGACGGTGAACTGAAGCTTTACAAGACCCGGGGCAAGGTGGCCGACCTGGACAAAATGGTCAACGGCCATTCGGCCGAAGGTACCCTGGGCATTGCCCACACCCGCTGGGCCACCCACGGTGAGCCCAACGATGTGAATGCCCATCCCCATTTCAGCCAGTCCAAAAAACTGGCCCTCATACACAACGGCATCATCGAAAACTATGCTTCCCTGAAATCAGAGCTGATTAACCGCGGCTACCACTTCGAAAGCGACACCGATACCGAGGTGCTGGTGCACCTCATCGAGGACATCCAGCAAAACGAACGGATATCGCTGGAAGAGGCGGTCAGGATGGCCATGAACCAGGTGATTGGGGCCTATGCCATTGTGTTGCTGTCGGAAGAGCAGCCCGATCAACTCATTGCAGCCAAGAAGGGGAGTCCGCTGGTCATTGGCATCGGCAGGGACGAGTTCTTTATTGCCTCCGACCCCTCACCCATTGTGGAATACACCAAGGATGTGGTCTATCTCGAGGATGACGAGATGGCCATCATCCCGCGCAGCGGTGAGCTGAGCGTGAAGACCATCCGGAACCAGGAAAAGACCCCCTATGTTTACCACCTGGAGATGCAGTTATCCTCTATTGAGAAGGGGGGTTATCCCCACTTCATGCTCAAAGAGATCTACGAACAGCCCCGCAGCATCAAAGACAGCATGCGCGGACGCCTCAATGCCGGCAAAGGGATCATCTCCCTTGGGGGTATCATCGATTACGAGCAGAAGCTGGTCAACTGCCAGCGCATCATCATCGTGGCGTGCGGCACCTCGTGGCACGCCGGACTGGTGGGGGAGTACCTCTTCGAGGACCTGGCAAGGATCCCCGTGGAGGTGGAGTACGCCTCTGAGTTCAGGTACCGCAACCCCGTCATCGGCGAACGGGACGTGGTGATCGCCATCAGCCAGTCGGGCGAAACCGCCGACACCCTGGCCGCCGTGCAGATGGCCCGGTCCAAAGGCGCTACGATCCTGGGCATCTGCAATGTGGTGGGCTCATCCATCGCCCGCGCCACCCATGCAGGCTCCTATACCCACGCGGGACCAGAGATTGGTGTGGCCTCCACCAAGGCTTTTACCGCCCAGGTGACCATCCTGAGCCTGATGGCCCTGCTGGTGGCCCGCAAAAAAGGCAGCCTGTCCACTTCACGCTACTTCCAGCTGCTGGCGGAGATGGAAAGCATTCCCGCCCTGGTGGAGCGAACCCTAAAAGTCAACGACACCATAGTGGGGATCTCCAGGATTTTTCAACATGCGCAGAATTTTCTCTACCTGGGGCGCGGCTACAATTTTCCCGTGGCACTGGAAGGGGCACTGAAGCTCAAGGAGATCTCCTACATCCACGCAGAGGGCTACCCCGCCGCCGAAATGAAGCACGGCCCCATTGCCCTGATCGACGAAGAGATGCCTGTCGTGGTCATTGCCACCAAAAAGGGCAGCTACGATAAGGTGGTCAGCAACATCCAGGAGGTGAAAGCCCGTAAGGGGATCATCATCGCGGTGGTGACAGAAGGGGACCACGAGGTGCGCAGCATGGCCGACCACGTGATCGAGATACCGGAGACCGACGAGGTCTTTGTGCCCCTGGTGGCCACCATCCCGCTGCAATTGCTCTCATACCACATCGCCGTGCTGCGTGGCTGTAATGTGGACCAACCAAGAAATTTGGCAAAAAGTGTGACGGTGGAATAGGTGAACGCTCATACCGGCCGCCGTGGCAGCGCATTGTAACACACACGGGCCTTTGCCCAAACGATTGAAGTCATGATGAAGACCTTGTTTTTTTTCTTGCTCGTGGGCAAGGGGTTATTCCTTTTTGCCGGCGAGGCCACGGTGCTGATCACCTACCATAGCGAGACAGGCAATACGGAACGCATGGCACAGGCCGTGATGGAGGGTGCGCTAATGGCAGAGGGGGTGGAGGTGATCCTGAAACGGGTGGAAGACACCACGGCCGATGACTTGCTCATGGCCGATGCGATCATTGTGGGCAGCCCCGTCTACAATGCCAACGTCACCCCGCAGGTGTCCGCCTTTATCTCCTCGTGGCCGTTCGAAGGGGCTCCGCTGAGGGGCAAGCTGGGTGCTGCCTTCGTCACAGCCGGGGGGGTGTCGGCAGGGGAGGAGCTCACCCAGATGAACATCCTGCAGTCCATGCTGATCTTCGGGATGATCGTGATGGGGGGACAAGACTGGTCTGCGCCCTTCGGTGCGTCGGCCATACGGGGTGAAGCGTTTTTCCCGGAGGACGAACCCATACATCCGGGCTTCCTTGAAAAAGGGAGGGGCCTGGGTGAGAGGGTGGCCCGAACGGCGCTATTGCTGAAACAAGAGTAAAATAGAATGGATGTTGACCGGGCTTGTCGAGCGACGGGCCTGGTGAAACCGATGTGCGAATGAGTTTATTGGTAGTGGGCACTGTAGCCTTCGACGAGATTGAGACAAACCGGGGCAGGTCCGGTAAAATCCTGGGTGGCGCGGCCACCTATGTGGGACTGGCAGCCAGCCACCTGATCAGCGACATACAGATGTCGGCCGTTGTTGGCGGGGATTTTCCCCAGGAATACCTGGATCTTTTTGTTCAGAGGAAACTGGACATCCGGGGGATCCACATCATCCCTGAAGAGAAATCCTTTTACTGGTCTGGCAGGTACCATGAGAACATGAACCAGCGCGACACCCTGGCCACCGAGCTGAATGTGCTGGCAGGGTTTGATCCCGTGTTGCCCCAAACCTATCGACAAAGTGACTTCCTGATGCTGGGCAACCTCACCCCGTCCATCCAGCGCAGCGTCATTGAGCAGATGGACAAACGGCCCAGGCTCATTTGCATGGACACCATGAACTTCTGGATGGATACTGCATGGGACGACCTGTTGTCCGTGGTGGGCATGGTGGATGTGCTGGCGGTGAATGAGGAGGAGGCGCGACAGCTTTCCGGGGAGCACTCCCTGGTGCAGGCTGCCAGGAAGATACAGGCCATGGGTCCCCCTTGCATCATCGTCAAACGGGGAGAGCACGGTGCCTTGCTGTTTTATGGGGATGAGAAGTTCTATGCGCCGGCCATGCCCCTGGACCGGGTGGTGGATCCTACGGGTGCAGGCGACTCCTTTGCCGGAGGCTTTATGGGTTACCTGTGCAAGGTGAATGACACCTCCTTCGAAAGCATGAAAAGTGGCTTGATATACGGCGCAGCCCTGGCCAGCTTCTCGGTGGAGAAATTCGGGGTCAAGGGGCTGCTGGACATCGGTGAGCAGGATATCCAGGATCGCCTGGTGGACTTCGTCAAACTGGTTTCCTTCTCCGTGTGATGGCCATCAGCATCATTTATGCTGTTTTTGCCGCCGCCATCAACTTTTTTTCTTATCTTTAGCCACTTTTTTCAGCAGGGGCTGCTGGCGGGCAAAAGCTTGCTGTCAAATCACTTGAAGGCCTCACTGTCCGAATCAATAAGGCAAACTATAAACCATCATAAATTTTAACATTTTCGTGTCGCTATGAAAGTATATCAAACGAAAGAGCTGAAAAACATCGTCCTTGTGGGAGGCGCCAAAGCAGGGAAAACTACCGTGGCGGAAGCCATGCTGTTCGAGGGCGGTGTCATTAAAAGAAGAGGGTCTGTGGATGATAAGAACTCCGTATCAGACTACAGGGAGATAGAACTGGACCGCCAGGCATCGGTTTCGTCCACCGTCCTCTATGCCGAGTACGCAGGCCATAAGATCAATATCATTGATGCACCGGGCTTCGATGACTTCATCGGTGAAGTGATTGCCGGCCTCCAGGTGGCCGATACCGCGGTGATGGTCGTCAATGCCCAGAACGGCGTAGAGGTGGGCACCGAGATCACCTGGCGCCACATCAGCCGCATGGAGAAGCCCGTGGTCTTCCTGGTCAACCAGCTGGAGCACGAGAAAGCCAACTTTGAGGAGAGCGTGCGGCAGCTGAAGGCCCAGTTCGGCGAAAAGGCCATTGTGGCCCAGTACCCGGTTAATGCGGGTCAGGGCTTCGACAGCATCGTGGATGTGTTGAAGATGAAGCTGTACAAGTTTCCCAAAGATGGTGGCAAGCCTGAGATCACCGATGTGCCTGCCGACCAGAAGGATCAGGCCGAGGGACTGCGTGAAGCCATCATCGAGTCGGCCGCAGAAAGTGAAGAGGCACTCATGGAGGCCTTCTTCGAAAACGGCACCCTCAGCGAGGAAGAACTCTCCAGGGGGATCAAACAGGGGATTGCCACACGCACCATGTTCCCCATCTTCTGCATTTCTGCCAAGCACAACCAGGGTGTGGGCCGCTTCATGGAGTGCATCACGGAAAACCTGCCTGATCCCACGGAAGTGCCGCCAGTGAAAACCGTGGACGGCAAGGAGCTGACATTCGGCGAAGGCAACGACCCCCTGCTCTTTGTTTTTAAAACGGCGGTTGAACCCCACCTGGGTGAACTGTCCTTCTTCCGGGTTTATGAAGGCAGCATCAGTGAGTCGGCCGACCTGATCAATACCGATACCGGGGCAAAAGAGCGGCTTTCGCAGCTTTTCGCGGTGGCGGGCAAGAATAGGCAAAAGGTTGAAAAGGTGGTGGCCGGCGATATGGCCGCTACCATCAAACTGAAGGATACCCACACCAATAACACCCTCACCGGTCCCAAAAACCAGGGCGTAAAGGTGTCTCCCATCGTTTTCCCCGAACCCAAGCACCGCACGGCCATCAAGGCAAAGAACACAGGCGACGAGGAAAAGCTGGGCACCGTATTGCGCGAAATGAACAACATCGACCCCACGCTGCTTTACGAGCAATCAAAAGAGCTGAAGCAGATGATCGTGTCTGGCCAGGGCGAGATGCACCTGAACGTGGCCCGCTGGACGCTGGAGCATATTCACAAGGTGGAAATAGAGTTTATCACCCCCAAGATCCCCTACCGTGAAACCATCACCAAGCCGGCCAAGGCAGATTACCGCCATAAAAAGCAGTCGGGTGGTGCCGGACAGTTTGGTGAGGTTTTCATGATGATTGAGCCCTATTCTGAGGGCAAACCAAACCAGACGGAGTTTCCCGTTCGTAAGCAGGAAGAGCATAAGCTCAGCTGGGGCGGGATGCTGGTATTCAACAACTGCATCGTGGGTGGCTCCATCGATGCCCGGTTCATGCCGGCCATCCTGAAAGGGGTGATGGAGAAAATGGAAGACGGGCCGCTCACGGGATCCTACGCGCGCGACATCGTGGTGAACATTTACGATGGCAAGATGCACCCGGTCGACTCCAACGAGATCTCCTTCAAGCTGGCCGGACGTAACGCCTTCAGGGAGGCTTTCCGCAACGCCGGACCCAAGATCATGGAACCCATCTATGACGTGGAGGTGATGGTTCCGGAAGAGAAGATGGGTGATGTGATGACAGACCTGCAGGGACGCCGTGCCCTGATCATGGGCATGGAGAGCGAAGGCAACTACCAGAAGATACGCGCCAAGGTGCCCCTGGCAGAGATGAACCGTTATTCCACCACCCTGAGCTCGCTGACCAGCGGACGCGCCACCTATGGGATGAAGTATGCCGAGTACCAGCAGGTGCCGGGCGACATCCAGGAGCAGCTGCTGAAGGCTTACGAAGAAGAGCAGAAGGAAGAGGATTGATTCTCGGGGATTACCACCCATAAGCAAAAAAAGCCCGGACACCCTGCCGGGCTTTTTTTATGCCCCCTGCCGTCGCCTTTCGGGTGTCTGCCGCCGGGGTTCCCATTGAACCGCATGGAATCCCTTGTTTGCCGATTGGCTATAAATGTTATTTTTGCGGGGTAAACCAGTCTTTTTCAACAACCCAAACAACCACACCATGGCTGAAGAGAACAAGGGACAGACAGCGGGTAAGCAACCCGGCACAAAGCAAAACGCATCCGGCAACAAAGGGGTCACCGACACAGGCTCCAGCGGCATATTGCGCTGGATAGAGGTGATGGGAAACAAACTGCCCCACCCGTTCTGGATATTTGTATGGATCACCGTGTTCATCATTTTGGTCAGCGCCCTGACAGCCTTTCTTGGTGTGAGCGCCATCCACCCTGACGACGGAAGCCTGGTGGAGGCTGAAAACCTGGTATCCGGCGAGGGATTGCGCCGTTTCGTGGAGGAGGCGGTGACCAACTTTGCCCACTTTGCGCCCTTCGGACTTGTGCTGGTGATGCTCATGGGCGTTTCCATCGCCGAGCGCAGCGGGCTGCTGGCGGTGGCCATGCGTACGGTGGCCTTTTCGGTGCCCAAGAAGATTGTCCTCCCTGTGATCTTCATCATTGGTGCCTGTGGCAACATCGGCTCCGATGCGGGCATTGTGATCGTGCCACCCATCGCGGCCCTGATCTTTACCCAGATGGGACTGCACCCCATCGCGGGACTGGTGGCCGGTTATGCCGGGGCCACCGCCGGATTTACCGCTAACTTCTTCATCGCCGGCACCGATGTGCTGCTGGCTGGCATCAGTACCGAGATCACCTCCCAGATGCCTGGCGGCCAGGAGGTGAGTCCGACGGCCAACTGGTACTTCATGATTGCATCCACCTTCCTGCTGGGCCTGGGTGGGGCCTTCATCGCCCGCCGGTACACCATACCGCGATGCCAGCGTTTCGAGCTGCTGGGAACCTTCGACCACGAGGTGACTGATGGCAGGCTGACCCCGGCAGAGCGCAAAGGCCTGAAGAGGGCCGGTATCTCTCTCTTGCTCTACGTGATCCTGATCTCGATTTTGGTGGTACCCTCCTGGGCGCCCCTTCGCGACCAGGCCACCGGGGGACTGGTCCCCTCCCCCTTCCTCAGGGGACTCATACCCATCCTCTTCTTTTTCTTTGCCATACCAGGCTATTTTTACGGGAAGGCAACGGGCAGCATCAAGGTGCCCAACGACATTCTCAGGCAGATGGAGCACGGCATGAAGGAGCTTTCAGGCTATATCGTGCTGATGCTCATTGTTGCCCAGTTCATTAACCTCTTCAGCTGGTCAAACCTGGATACCATCCTGGCCATCACCGGGGCCGACTTTTTAAAGTCGACCGGACTCACCGGTCCGGTGCTATTCGTGTTTTACATGGTTTTGGTGGCCGTGCTGAACATCTTTTTGGGCAGCGGATCAGCCAAATGGGCCATTTTTGCTCCCATCTTCATCCCCATGCTGGCACAACTGAATTATAGTCCCGCCTTCGTCCAGCTCATGTACAGGGTGGGCGACTCCATCACCAACTGCGTGACCCCACTATATGTTTACTTCCCGCTGCTGCTGGGGTGGATCCACAAATACAACAAGAACATTGGCATCGGTACCATCGTTTCCCTGCTGATCCCCTATGCGGTCATTTTGTTTATTATGTGGCTGGTTCTTTTATTTGTCTGGTTTGCCTTGAATCTGCCCATCGGGGTGGGTGAGTTCATCTATATCCAGTAGGTTAAAAAAAGAACAACCCGGACTCCGCCTATAGCGGTCCGGGTTGTCCCTGGTGTGCTGCACTGATTGGGTGTGATCTTTCAGCGGTCGCCCGGGAGATCAGCTGCACTTGCTTTCCCCGCAGTTGGTGCAGGTCAGGCAGCCTTCCTGGTAAATCACCGAATCTTCCTGGTGGCAATTGCTGCAGATGCGCCCCTTGGCCTTTGTGCCGTCGGGTATGTACTTCTTCAGTGCACGCACCACGCCGTTTTTCCAGGTGTGCAGCCTGTCGCTGTGCAGGCTGAGGTCTTCTATCACATCGATCACGGAGGGCAGGGGCATGCCATGGCGGAGGATGCCCGAAATCAGTTTGGCATAGTTCCAGTACTCCTTGTGGAAGGAGCGTGACAGTCCCTCAATGGTCACCCTGTAACCGTCCTTGTCCTGGAAACGGAAGTCATACCTTTTTTCCCCGCTCTCCAGGCGGTTCTTGATGACCCACCCCTTATTGATGTCGGGTGGCAGGTAGAACCCTTCCGCTTTCCCGGTGAAGATCTCGTAAGGCCTGTCGTTGAGGACGCCCACCACGGCCAGCCATTTCTCCGCTTCGTTATTGAAGCGCACCACTTCCGCCTCCAGCACCTTGGGGCGCTTCGGGGCGGAGGTTTCCCTGAATTCGTTGTCGTCCTTTTTCTTGTCGGACACCAGGACACCTGAGCGGGATCCGTCACGGTAGACCGTCACCCCCTTGCAGCCGCTTTCCCAGCCGGTCTGGTAGATCTGACCCACCAGCTCTTCGCTCACATCGCCCGGTACGTTCACTGTGACGCTGATGCTGTGATCGACCCACTTCTGCACCGCGCCCTGCATGTGCACCTTGGCCACCCAGTCGACGTCGTTGGCCGTGGCCTTATAATAGGGTGAGCGGCGGATGATGTCCTGCAGCTCCTTGTCCTTCATCTTTTTCACCTCATCCACGTCGTATCCGTTGATGCGCAGCCAGTCGACGAATTTATGGTGAAAGACATTGTACTCTTCCCAGTGGTCACCCACCTCATCAATGAAGTCGACCCGTACATTCTTGTCGTTGGGGTTAACCTTGCGGCGCCGCTTGTAAGCCACCATGAAGACCGGTTCGATGCCCGATGTGGTTTGTGTGAGGATGGAAACGCTGCCGGTGGGGGCAATGGTGAGCAGGGCGATGTTTCGCCTCCCCTTGTCCAGCATCTCCTGGTAAAGGGCGGGGTCGTGCTCTTTCAGGCGCTGAATGAAAGGATTGCCTGCCTCACGCTGGCTGTCATATACCGGGAACCCCCCCCTCTCACCTGCAAGCTGCACCGACGAGCGGTAGGCCTCGGTGGCCAGGCTGCGGTGAAGATTTACGGAGAAATCGTTGGCTTCGGGCGTTCCATAGCGGTAACCAAGGGCCGCCAGCATGTCCCCCTCGGCGGTGATGCCGATGCCTGTGCGCCGCCCCTCAATGCACTTGGCCCGGATTTTTTCCCACAGCCTGCGTTCCACGGCCTTCACCTCATCCTCTTCGGGATCGGTGCCGATCTTGTTCAGGATGTGGTCAATTTTTTCCAGTTCCAAATCGATGATGTCGTCCATGATGCGCTGCGCGTAGGCGACATGCTGCCTGAAGAGGTCGAAGTCAAAACTGGCCTCCCCGGTGAAGGGGGCCTTGACATAGCTAAACAGGTTGATGGCCAGCAACCTGCAGCTGTCGTAGGGACACAGGGGGATTTCTCCGCACGGGTTGGTGGACACCGTGTTGAAACCCAGGTCGGCGTAGGTGTCGGGCACCGACTCCCTGGTGATGGTGTCCCAGAAGAGGATGCCCGGTTCGGCAGACTTCCACGCGTTGTGCACGATCTTCTTCCATAACTCCCGTGCTTTGATCTTCTTTACATAGCTTGGCCGATCAGAATGGATGGGGTATTGCTGCACAAAGTCTTTGTCATCCGCCACGGCCTGCATGAACTCATCGGTGATCTTTACACTGACATTGGCACCGGTCACCTTGCCCTGTTCAAGTTTTGCGTTGATAAACCCTTCTGCATCAGGGTGCTTGACCGACACTGTGAGCATCAATGCGCCCCTTCGTCCATCTTGTGCTACTTCACGTGTTGAGTTGGAGTATCGTTCCATAAACGGAACCAGACCGGTT
>SKNE01000218.1 GCA_007120675.1 Bacteroidales bacterium | reverse complement strand
TTACAAGTCCAGCGTCCACGTGACACCATCCCTGCCGTCTTTGACAGTGATTTTTAGTTCATGAAGGGCATCACGCACCTTATCTGAGGTACTCCAGTCCTTGTTTTTCCTGGCTTCCTGCCTCAGGTCAAGCAGAACATCCATCAGTCCCCCGATGATCTCCCTGTATGGCTGATTGCCCTGATCCGGCGCTTTTAGTCCGAGGATGTCATGAATGTACTTATTGAAGCAATCGCGCAGCGCTTCAAGGTCTTCGGCCGACAACCGCTCCTTCCCGTCGCTGACGGCATTGATGACCCTGATGGCATCGAAGAGGTGGGCGATCAGTGTGGGACTGCTGAAGTCGTCGCACATGGCCTGCTTGCAGAGACCGGGGAGCGCAGTGATGTCTACCGACGACCTGTCGGATGGTTCCAGCCGGTTCAGGTTTTCATGCCCCTGGAGCAGGCGGCGCAGGCCCTTCTCGGCCCCCTCAAGGGCTTCATTGCTGAAATCAAGCGTGCTCCTGTAGTGTGCCTGTAGGATAAAGAACCTGATGGTCATTGGGTCGTAGGCCTTTTGAAGGGCCTGGTGACTGCCATCGAAGAATTCGCGGAGTGTGATGAAGTTGCCCAGCGACTTGCCCATCTTCTGGCCGTTGATGGTGACCATATTGTTGTGCATCCAGTAGCGGACCGCCTCCTTGCCGAATGTGGCATTTGACTGGGCAATCTCACATTCGTGATGGGGAAAGAGCAGGTCCATGCCGCCCCCATGGATATCAAAAGTTTGTCCGAGGTACTTGGCGCTCATGGCCGAACACTCCAGGTGCCAGCCGGGAAACCCCTCTCCCCAGGGGGAGGGCCAGCGCATGATATGGTTGGGGGCGGCCTTCTTCCACAGGGCGAAGTCTGCGGGGTGCCGTTTCTCATGCTGGCCGTCAAGGGCACGCTGTCCGCTCATCTGTTCATCGATGGACCTGCCGCTGAGCTTCCCATAGGGGTACTTCTGGCTGTATTTATATACGTCGAAATAGACAGAGCCACCGGCCTCATAGGCGAAGCCCGATTTGAGGATGGCCTTCACCATTTCGATCTGTTCGATAATATGGCCTGAGGCGCGCGGTTCAATGGCCGGCTTCAGCACATTCAGCCTCTCCATGTCAGCATGGTAACGGTCGGTATAATGCTGTACCACTTCCATGGGCTCAAGCTGCTCGAGACGGGCTTTCTTGGCCACTTTGTCCTCTCCGTCATCAGCGTCATTTTCCAGGTGGCCGACATCTGTGATGTTTCTTACGTAGCGCACCCTGTACCCCTGGTCTCTAAGGAACCGGTAGACCAGGTCAAAGCTCACGGCTGGCCGCGCATGGCCCAGGTGGGCATCGCCATACACGGTGGGACCGCAAACGTACAAGCCGACAAAAGGGGGGTTGAGGGGAACAAAGTCTTCCTTACGCCTCGTAAGGGAGTTATACAACCTGATCGTATCCATAGCAGCCAATTTTTCATTGTCATTGCAGCCGCAGGCGGCAGCAGGGCCTGTCAGCAGGCACAAGGCACAAAGGTAAGAAAAACGGCTGTTCCTAAGCGCCCGGTCCATAAGACTACCTGGTGTACAAACACCGGATGGGCAGGCGGCAGCAGGCTGACGGATTTACTAATTGTGTTTTTTCAGCACTTCCCTGGCCTTTTGGTAACCAATGTCGAAGACCTCTTCAGCACTCTCCATATCAAGGATCCCAAACTGCTCCACCTTCTCGGGCTCGATATAGATCTGGCAGTGCTTTTTGCGTGTTTCGGCGTGGTTGCGCATGGACAGGTGGAACGCACGGATGGCGATGGTCCGAAGATTGGTGATCTTGTACTCTTTCCCTACGGGATTCACATTGATGCCAATGATGGTTTCACATTGATCGATCAGTGGTTCAACGGGAAAGTTGTTGACGATGCCTCCATCCATGTATTGGTGGCCCCCGATCTCCACCGGGGGAAATACTACGGGTATGGAGGAGGAGGCTTTAATGGCTTCCACCAGGTCGCCTGAGTCGAACCGGGTGTATTCAACAGTGTTGATATTCACCGCGTGAATGAGCAGTGGGGTTTCCAGGTCTTCAAAGCGCTTGGCCTTCAGGGTCTTTCTGAGAGTGCGCTCAAAGCCCGTCATCTTTAGCAAACCCTGTTTTGGGATCATGAGCTTCAGGAACCCCAGCAGGTTTTTGCTGATCAGGGCCTTCAGTGCAGCCTCTGCATCCTGTCCGTCGGCATACAATGCGCCAACAATGCTGCCGGCACTAACTCCTGAAATAATGTCGGGCTTAATGCCGTTCTCTTCCAGGGCCTTGATTGCACCAAGGTGGGCAAAACCCCTTGTGCCGCCACCGCTGAGCACCAGGCCGTATTGATATTTTTTTCCCATCGTGAAAGAGTGATTGTTTGTGAATAGATTCAGACAACAAGGATGATCGCCGCCGTTGGAGGGGCGAAGGGTAAAATTAGCCAATAAATGCATAGGAAACAACCCAACGCCACAGAAGTCGATGGACGGCTTTGACAAAAGAAAGAAAAAGCGTATATTTGTGAGACTAAAAAACCCACGACCAATGCATCAGGTAAAGAACCATACAGGCATGGTGCTCATTCTGCTTCTGTTGTTGAACACTGCATTGCTGGCCCAGGAATCAGCTGATTATTCAATCCAGGAGGAGGAAGCAAAGGTTGTCAGTGCGCCCTTTATGACCCTGGGCCTGGGCAGCAGCTTTACAACGGCCGGATCAGCCGGTCATCTGTTCAGTAACAGGGTCAGCCCGCAGATGAACTGGAATATGTCTGAGAATTTCCGTCTCCAGGTGGGGACGGTCTTCACCAGTGCGCGCATGAGTGGTGCAAGTGGCTTTTTTCCCTATCACCAGCAAAACCCCGGTGGTGAATTTGTCTCAGGTGGCGGACAAATGTTTTCTTCCACCCTTTATGCCGCAGGATCCTACCAGGTGAATCCCCGCCTCAGCATCCTGGGCGCAGGCTGGGTGGAGCGCAGCCACATGGATATGCCGGACGGCATCCCCATGAATCCCTATGCCATGCAGCAAACCCCCCACGGTATGATGCTGGGTTTCGACTACAAGGTCAGCGAAAACTTCCGTTTCGGTGCTGAGATCAACATGTCGCGTGGTCATTCACCCTTTTCTCCTGGCGGCTTTTATTCCACTCCCTTCGGCGGCATGTACCACCCCCACCCATTTCAGTCCTTTAGAAATTGGTGATTTTTTCGTTTATTGAAAAAAATATTTGCTGAGCACAATTTTTTTTTGTACCTTGTACCCCTATTCAAAGCAAAAAGCTTTCTACTGGTTTTGAATGGTTTTGTTTTTGGTTAATGTTGTTTTTGTTTTGGTTGTAGAAAGTTGCATGAGACGTCGGCCCTTGGCGTCTCCTGCGCCTTTATACGGGGGCTGTGTCACGGGCTCCCTAATGGCGCATCTGGAGGCGAAGGTTGGTGAGGCCGGCGCCCCGGGCCACGGAAACGGCGTTTCTGTACTCGGTGCGGGTGACGCGCCGGGCGATCTCCGGATGGTCGAAGGCCTTGAAGACCGGTGTGTACTGCGACATAATGTTCACATAGGTGTCTTTTGGCAGGTTGGCGGCGATCCAGCGCAGGACCCTGTCGCTGCGTGCCGCGTTGTTGGGCATCACCAGGTGCCGAATCATTAAACCCTTGTTTATCAGTCCGGTGTCCGGATCAGCATGGGCTACGCCAACCTGGCGATGCATCTCCAGGAGGGCCTTTTGGCTGGTCTCAGGATAGCATACTGCGCCGGGTGAATATTTGTCCGCCTCTTCTGCACCGGCGTATTTAAAATCAGACAGGTAGATGTCTACCACCCCATCAAGGAATTCCAGGACCTCCACCTTCTCCCAGCCGCTCGTATTGTACACCACGGGCAGACGGAGGCCGTCGGGAACTGCCCTGTCGAGGGCGAAGAGGATGTGGGGGATGTAATGGGAAGGGCTGACAAGGTTGATGTTGTGACAACCCCGCCGCTGGAGCATGAGCATCATATCGGCCAGCTGACGGGTATTGTACTTCCTGCCCTGGCCCAGCTGGCTGATTTCATAGTTGATGCAAAAAACGCAGTGCATGGAGCAATTGGTGAAAAAGATGGTGCCCGAGCCGTGACGACCCACCAGCTCCTCCTCCTCGCCAAAATGTGCGCTGGCCGATGATATCTCCAGGTCGCCATCGGCGAGACAGTCGCCGCGCTGACCGCTGAGCCTGTCCGTTTCGCAATCGCGGGGACACAAATCGCAATGCCGCATCCGTTCGTACAAAACCTCTGCGCGGGCCCTTAACTCACCGCTCTTGTGCAGGTCCAGGTAGCCCGGACTGTAACTTGATGACTCAGCTTCCATAGAAAAAGTGTTTTTTGTTGCCCCATGACATAATGTGCTGCCACGTATCACCAGGTGACTGGCCATTGCCATGGCGGGCAGAGCCGCCAGTGTGCGCAAAAACCGCCGTCGATTGTGTTTGTACATTGTTGATTTTATTTTGTCTGAATAAAAATAAACTCCAGCCGCCGTTCACATCGCATAAATATACAAAAAAACAAAAAAACAAAAAAACAAACCTTCCACACGAATGCATTTAAACAATTCCATATGGGAATGCCTTTAATTGGTGTAGGTGCCCAACGCACAAAACCGGGTAATTCATCCAGGTGCGCATGACAGCAAGCGGCGCAATGCATGAAGGTGCGCAATGCACACAACAGGGCAATGCATGGTGGTGCCCAACGCACAAAACCGGGTAATTCATCCAGGTGCGCATGGCAGCAAGCGGCGATTTCCTGGTGAATGCAGTGGGTAAAGGGGATCCCTGTTTCATTCCCCATGGATATTTACCGCAAAGGCTTGCAGGAAACAGAATATATATCTACATTTATATTCTCAAAACCATTAACCCAAAAGCAGACACGACATGGCAAATTTAACGACCAAGTACATGGGCCTTAACCTGAAAAACCCCCTGATCGTAGGGGCCTGTAACCTGACCATGGAAACAGACCTTGCACGCCAGATGGAGGACTCGGGTGCTTCGGCCATTGTTTTCAAATCACTTTTTGAAGAACAGATCAACCTGGAGAGCATGCAGATGGAGGAGGAGCTCAACGAATACACTGAGCGGCACGCTGAGATGATCAGCCTGTTTCCCAGTATCCGTCATGCCGGACCTGAGGAGCATCTCGACAAGCTGAGGAAGATAAAGGAAGCGGTTGATATACCTCTCATAGGCAGTTTGAACTGTGTTTACCCCGACACCTGGATAGAGTACGCCTCAGAGATGGAAAAGACCGGGGTGGATGCCCTGGAACTAAACTTTTATGCCAGTCCGGCGGGCTTCGAGACCTCATCCTGTGAGATGGAAAAGGAGCAGCTGGGCTTGCTGAAAACCATTACAGAAAAAGTTAAGCTGCCAGTCAGTGTGAAAATCAGCCCTTTCTACTCCAACCCACTCTACCTGATCAAGCAGATGGATGAGGCCGGTGTGGCTGGATTTGTCCTCTTTAACCGCCTTTTCCAGCCGGATATCAGTCCCTCGAAACAGGATTATGACTTCCCTTTCAACCTGAGCCACCCGGACGACTATCGCCTGCCACTGCGTTTTGCCGGTCTGCTGCACAAGGAGATCAAGGGCAGCATCTGCAGCAATACGGGTATTTACCAGGGTGAAGACGTGGCCAGGCTCATCCTGGCTGGTGCAGATTGTGTACAGGTGGTCAGCGCCATATATAAGTACAAGATCCCCCACCTGAAGAAGATATTGGATGACCTGGCCGGGTGGATGGACGAAAAAGGCTACGGGAGCCTGGACGATTTCAGGGGCAAACTCTCAAAAGTTAACTCAAAGGATCCATATGCCTATCAGCGTGCACAATACGTTGACTTGCTCATGAAACCATTCGAGTTGTTGAAGAAATTCCCACAGGTCTAGCCTGATTGGTACAGGCCAGAACGCTTTGCCGGCAAAAAAGCAGCCCCGCCTTCGTGAGATTTGGCGGGGCTTGCTTATTTACGGGGGCCTGCAATGGCGCTGCCTGCGAATCAGGCTTGCGCGCTTATTCGTTGATCAGATCTCTTCGTTGTTATCATGTTGG
>SKNE01000295.1 GCA_007120675.1 Bacteroidales bacterium | reverse complement strand
GTGCAGGCTGGTCTGAAAGACCTGGAACTGCTGGAGGAGTCGGAAGGCTACGAAAAGGGCCGCATCAGGGTGGCCAGCTTCACGGTGAGGGGCAGGCGCTGACAGAATGGCCTGGCAAATGCACCATGGTCAGTGAGGCAAACAAGAAAGGGACAACCAACAACCAAAAGTAAAAACGAACACCTAACAACGCACAAATGAAGAGCCTCATAAAAAAAGAGAACAAAGAAAAAAAGCAGGATAAGCAAAAAAAGGGCAAACAGCAGGCCCAGTGTTGTGCCAAGACCTCGGTAGCCATTGCCGGCTGTCACGACTAAGCCCCACCGGCTGCCACGACCAGGCAACGCTGGCTGTCACAACCAAACACCGCCGGCTGCCTCGGCCTTGAGCCGCTGGTTGACATAACCAGGCACCGCTGGCTTTCACGACCAGGCACTGCCGGCTGTCACGTCCAAGCGCTGAAGAAGATACGCCTTTCCATGCAAGCTTCCAGACATAACATCGTGTCGGAGATTCCCGGCACCAACCTGTTTATTGTGGCCAACCTCTTATCGGGCGAGGCTGACCTGGTTTCGGCCGGAGAGATTAACGGGCTGACCAACCCTTCTGCCCCCTCCAGGCAGTCCCTTATTGAGAAAGGCTACCTGGTGGATCCTGCAGAGGAGCATCAGCGTTACCGCATGGCTTACCTTGATTTCCTGGAGCAGCGCGAAGAGGAGGAGCTGCAGCTCTTTTTTGTCCCCACCTACCTGTGCAACTTCCATTGCAGCTACTGCTATCAGGCTCCCTACCTGAGCGACCCGGAAGTGTTGTCGACCGGAATCATCGACGCCTTCTTCACCTACATCGGGAAGCAGTTTGCCGGAAGGGATAAATACATCACCCTCTTTGGCGGAGAGCCCCTGCTGCCGGGAAAGGCATACAAGGAGTCCATGAGCGATTTCTTCAACCGATGCGCAGATCATCAGCTGGATGTGGCGGTGGTGACCAATGGATACCACCTGTCAGACTACCTGGAGATATTTTCCAGGGCTGGCATCCGGGAGGTGCAGGTGACCCTGGACGGACCCGAAGAGGTGCACGAGCGCCGGAGACCGCACAAGGGCGGACATAAAAGTTTCCGGCGCATTGCGAATGCCATCGACCAGTCGCTGTCCCTGGGCTATCCCGTTAACCTGCGGATGGTGGTGGACAGGGAGAATATCCATACCCTGCCCGGCCTGGCCCGCTTTGCCGCTGAGAGGGGATGGACCTCCTCTCCCCTCTTCAAGACCCAGCTGGGACGAAATTACGAGCTGCACCACTGCCATTCGGGACCACAAAAAATCTATTCCCGCCTCTCCCTTTACCAGGACCTTTACCCACTCATCGTCAAGCATCCTGAAATACTGGACTTTCACAAACCGGCATTCAGCGTGGCACGCTTCCTCCATGAAAACGGCCAGCTGCCCCCGCCCCTTTTCGATGCCTGCCCCGCCTGCAAGACCGAATGGGCCTTCGACCACAGGGGCAATATCTACAGCTGTACCGCCACCGTGGGTAAGCCCGGTGAAGAGCTGGGACGGTTCCACCCCACCCCGGTGCTTTACGGGAAAAAGATTGCAGACTGGCAGCAACGGGATGTATTGTCCATCCGGGAGTGTAATGACTGCAACCTTCAGCTGGCCTGCGGGGGAGGCTGCGGTTCAGTAGCGAAAAACAGTCAGGGCGGGATCCTTAAACCCGACTGCAGGCCTGTTGGAGAGCTGCTGGGGATGGGCACCGCTCTCTATGGTGGCAACAACCTTTCTCATCATGCCAAAGGCTCCGTGTAAATGGAAGCCCAGCCAAAAGTGGTCTTATCTCCCATACAGCGGATAGCCCTGGATGCCCCTGTTGAAACAATGTAAGGGCAAACCCTTTCATCTGGGTTTTGTCATGCCAGCTTGTGCATTGGTGCATCAATAAAATATTACCTTTGTAGTTCTGCGGGTTCCCGAAGGCCAGACCAGGCCCGAAGGATGAAAAGGGAACCGGGTGGAAATCCCGGACAGTTCCCGCTGCTGTGAGTTCCTTACCAAGTGCTTGCCTCTGCATTGCCACTGCCCCTGCGGGGTGGGAAGGCGGCAAGCACGGAACAAGTCAGAAGACCTGCCTGCAGACAGTCAATTGAGTACGAGCTTTCGGGAAAAAAGCGAGGACTGGCCCCCGGGCGTACCATCAAAAGTGGACAATCCAACAGGCTAAGCCGCTTCTTTACCGCAGAAAACCATCAGTATGTCACGACGGCACCTTGCCATTGTGTGTTTTTCCCTTGTGGGACTGTGGAGTCCCCTGGGTGCTTCCCCGGCGCAGGAGCATGGCCTGGAACCCTTTGGCGACGCCAGGGGAGGTATTGGCTTCCCGGCGCAGGAGCATGGCCTGGGTTCCTGCCCCGCCGCGGAGGCTTCCGATGCGGACACCCTCATTGTGCTGGACGAGTGGGTGGTCACCGCCAGCGGTCCACGCCCCTCCGAAGCAGGCTACTCCGTCGAAATGCTCAGCGGCAGGCTGTTGGGCTCTGGGTGGACAGAAGGACTGGGGCGGCTTCTCTCGATGCACACCGGCCTGCTGGTGAGGGAGTACGGCGCCGGGATGCTGGCCACCGGCAGCTACCGTGGCAGTCCCGCCGGACATACCAGGATCCTGTGGAATGGATTTACACTGCAAAACCCCATGAGCGGATCAACGGACCTGTCGCTGATACCGGCCTTTTTCACCGATGAGGTGGCCTTGCAGTACGGCGGCGGAGGAACCCACGGCATCCCATCGGGAGCAGGAGCCATCCACCTGCGCAATACCACACCCACCCATTCCGGCCTCCACCTCAGGGCCGGACTGCACGGGGCCGATCTGGGCGACTTTGCGCAAAGCCTGCAGGCATCCTATAAGTCCGGCCGCCTCTTCAGCAGGCTCCGTGTCTTTAACAGGCAAGCTGCCAACAGGTACAGCTTCATGAATACCGCCCTGGGCGACAGGCCGGTCCATACACAGGAATCGGCCGGACTGGACCAGCAGGGCATCCTCCATGAAACACAATTTCAGATCCGGGACGTCCACCGCCTGGACATACGCTGGTGGTGGCAGGAAAGCACCCGCCACATCCCGCCGCCCCTGATGCAGGCCTACAACAAGGGGGTGCAGGAAGACGACGCCCTGCGGCTCACCGCCCAGTGGCAAAGCCAGCTGGGAAACAGCCTGCTCAGGTGGCAGGCAGGCTATTTCGATGAGGGACTCCTTTACGCGGACAGCCTGAACGGTGAAAGCCGCTCCCAAACCCTCAGTGTCCAGCATCGGGGGGAGCTCACCCACGCCCCGTCCCCAAACGTGCTCCTGGGGGCAGGCATCCACCACCAGTGGGTCAGGGCCCGGGCAAAGGAACTCATACAGAACGAGCGTCAGCAACATATCCTCTCGGCATTTGCCACCATCCGATGGGAGGCAATACCACAGCACCTGCATATCCTGCTGGATGGCCAGCAGGAGTTCACCGACGGCAAAGGGGCCTTTCTGCCGTCAATGGGACTCCTCTATGAGCCGGCAAACCATTATTATATCCATGCCAGGGTGGCCAGGGTGTTTCGGAGTCCCACCCTCAACGACAGGTACTGGCAGCCCGGGGGCAACCCGGGGTTGAAAGCTGAACGTGGGTGGCGTCAGGAGGTCAGCCTGGGCCATGACAGGCAGATGGGCCAGAAGCCCGACACCGGCACGAAGCGCTTCCTCAGCCTGCACAAGCTCTCCCTTACGGCCTTCCACAGCCAGATCAATGACCAGATCATCTGGGTGCCGGCGGCCGGGACCATGTATTGGAATCCCCAAAACCTGATGCGTGTCGAAAGCCACGGGGTGGAGACCAGGATGGAGGCCAGGACAAGCTTCAGCGGCCCTTTTTCATTACACTGGAGGGTGCGATACGACTACAACATAGCCCGCAATACCAAAGCCACATCCACCAACGATGCCTCTCCAGGCAGGCAGCTTATCTACGTTCCCAAACATCGTGCAGGGATCCACCTGGTGGCAGCCTACGGCCACCTGGTCCTGTTTGCTGACCACCAGTACACAGGCCGGCGTTATACCAGCCGCGACAACAGCCACTGGCTGGAGGGCTTTCATAATACCGATGCAGGATTGGCCTGGCAGTGGCAGATGGCAGGCTATCCCGTGGATCTGCGCATCACCGCCCACAACCTGCTAAACCAGGCCTATGAACTGATGCCGGGCAGACCCATGCCCCTGCGCCACTACCGGGCAACCATCCACATCGACATCATCCCCAAAAAAAGTTGACCAATGATACCTTTTGACCTCTTAAATAAACCCACAATCCCCGCTATTGCCATTCACCTGGTGCTAGCCCCTGTCACGATCCTGGTGCTGCTGGCAGGAAGTGCCCTGAATGCCCAGACAGTATCTGATTTTCATGAGATAGGGCTGGACCCTGAATCCTACTGGAACGGGTCGGATGGATCAGGTGGATTTGTCAGCGGGGCGGTATTTTTCCCAAACCACCATACCGACTGGGGCGGCGGGATGTACAGCTGGAACGGCTTTTCCGTATCCAATGTCACGGACAACGAAACGCCGGGCTTCTTGAACCAATACAGTGCTTATACCGGGGGGGGCTATGATGGCCAGGAAAACTATGCGGTAGTTTACGTCTCCGACCCCGACACCTACGAGCACAGCATCTTCCTGATGCCGGATACCGGCGCATCGGACATGCTGTTCCACGAGATCGTGGTAACCAACAGTACCTGGGCAGCCATCGCCATGCGCGACGGCGACGACTTCACCAAGCAATTCGGGGGACCCGACGGGACAGACCCCGACTGGTTTTTGCTCACCATCGTGGGCTGGCTCGATGGTGAAGCCATGGAGGAGGAAGCGGTGGCGTTCTACCTGGCCGACTACCGCTTCCAGGACAACGACCTAAACTATATCGTCGACACCTGGGAAAGCATCCCGCTGGACCACCTGGGTGTTGTGGACAGCCTGGAGTTCCGCCTCAGCTCCACCGACATGGGCGCCTGGGGAATGAACACCCCTGCCTATTTCTGCATCGGACAGGTCACGATGGTCGAAGATAACGGGGACGATAATGGCGACGACAACGGGGACGACGACGGACCCGGACCTTTTTCTCCGCCGGCCGGACAACAAGGGTCCACAGCCATCCATAAGGACTCCACCCTCTTCGTTGGCTGGGCAACAGGCTGTGAGGTGGTGAGGGGCTATCGCGACATATCGCAGCCTGAGCTGGGACTGGTGACTGCCGGAAGCTGTGCCAACACCCTGGGAAAGGCCGGTGAGAGCGGAACCCTGAGCCTGGGCGACGGGGGATACGCCATCCTGAGTTTTGATCCACCCATCTCCAACGGACCGGGATGGGACTTTGCCGTATTCGAAAACGCCTTCGATGACTACTTCCTGGAGCTGGCCTTTGTTGAGGTGAGCTCCGACGGGGAACACTTCGTCCGCTTTCCCAGCACCTCGCTGACACAAACCGACACCCAGGTCGAGACCTTTGGCACCCTGGATGCCACCAGGATCCACAACCTGGCGGGCAAATACCGCGTGCACTATGGAACACCCTTCGACCTGGATACGCTGGCCGGAACAGCCGGCCTGGATATCAACCGCATCACCCACGTGAAGGTCATTGATGTGGTGGGCAGCATCAATCCGGACCACGCATCTTACGACAGTCATGGCAACAAGGTGAATGACCCATGGCCCACCCCCTTTCACACCGGGGGCTTCGACCTGGACGCCATCGGGGTGATTCACGCAGCCAGCAGCGAAACAAGTGTCGCGGAGACACCCCATGCAACGGAAATAGGCGTGTATGACGGACACATCCGGATTTCCACCGGGGAGCCGGGACCACTGCACCTGGAGGTGTACGACATGCAGGGGCGGCGTGTTTTTAACACCAGGAAGGGATCAGCCCCTGCTGGTGAACACCTGTTCGGACTACATGACAAGGGCCTCCTGCCCGGCGTTTATGTCCTCCGGCTCAAAACCGACACCCGCCTGCACAGCCAGCGGTTCTTTTATGGTGGCAGACACTAATGCCTCAAAGCAATGATGGGATACGCTTTCTTACGCAAGGCCCTGGTGCCAATGCTTCTGCTCATCAGCCTGATGGCTT
>SKNE01000170.1 GCA_007120675.1 Bacteroidales bacterium | reverse complement strand
TGCCGATGCCGATCTGCTGTATGGCCCCATCCAGCTGGTAGCGGTAAAACATATAAACGAAACCGGAGATCACCATGACGGGAATGAACAGCACTTTCAGTCCCAGGTACACCAGTCGTTGCATGGGGTTCAGCTTGCTGAGGCTTGATTTCCTTGTGGGATGGGGGGCATTGCGAAAGATGCCCGTGACATAGTACTCAATCTGCGCCCGCAGGTTTTCCATGGTGGGCAGGTACTGTCGCCATTCACCGGTGGTAAAGTGCCAGAAAATGGTGAAGATGATCAGCACGATCAGGATCCAGGCGGCGTTGTTATGCAGCTTGACGGCGTTTTCGAAGCCGAACAGGGTGTAGGAGCCATGCACTTCGAAGCCTGTGAGGGCCAGGAACAGGATCAGGAAGGCCTGGGTCCAGTGCCAGAACCTCTCGTAGCGTGAATAGAGGTAAACCTTTTTCATGTGTTGAGTGATTGAGCGCTTTGTTTATTGGTTCGTTTGAATGCCAGGTAGCGGAGCAGGGCGTGGATAATCACCCCTGCGGTGGCGAACACCAGCATCAGGATGCCAAAGTAGTCGATGGCCGCATTGTGCGTCTGTGCCGGGATATAGACCCCTTCGATCTCTGCCAGCCGGCCGCCGGTCCGCGTATGGCAGTCCTCACACTGCAGTGCCTGGTCGGCGGGAGACACCATGTGGTTGACCATCAGGAACATTTTGGAGTCGATGAAGTCATAGCTTCCCGAGAATGGCATGCCCACGTACTCCATCCCCGCGGCCAGGGCTTCTTCCCATTCCAGGTCCACCCAGAGGGCGCCCATGCCCGGTGATCTGTCCCACAGCTTGGCCTGGATGATGGTACGGTATTCGGTATCGTATGGCTGGCGGCCGGTATGAATCTTCACCGGATAGATGCGGGCATTGGGGTCGCGGGCATCTCCCAGCAAGGTGTTGATGTAAATGACGCTGTCGTTTTCGCCGATTATGTCGGAGATCAGGTGGTGGTCGGCTGTGCCGTTGAACCAGACGTAGCTGGGCACCGCATTTCGCACCCAGTGGAAGTCCCCCTTGATGGAGGTATACAGCAGGTTGCCCAGGGTGTCGACCACCTCATAGGGTTCGCCGTCGATGCGGTCGGTGGCGGTGGACCAGTCCCAGTGCATCTTGGTGGGGTTCACCTTGGCGTACACGGGGATATGGCATGTCTGGCAGGCGATGCTGGTGACGTGTTCATTGAGGATGCGGTCCACATGGGGCATGCTGGTGTGGCAGTCCTCACAGGTGGCCCGCATGGTGTTGTCGCTGGAAACGCCGTAGTAGCGCCCCATCATCTGGTGGTTGGTGGTGGTGTGGCAGTCGATGCAGTTGATGCTGGCCCCATCGGCCGACATGTGCACGTCCACCTCCCACGACGCGGTGAGCAGCGCATTCTCCAGGTCGCCGTGCTTCACGTTGTTTCCCCCGCCACCGTAAAAATGGCAATAGCCGCAGTTGTCCAGCTGCGGCCTGCCCACCTGTTGCACAATGGTTTGGAAGTCCAGTCCGGGCACCGGGTAACCGGCCCCGCCCCGTTGCTTGTCGTACAGGCCGCTGTTGTCGTGGCATATGAGGCAGTCGATGTTCAGGGGGTCGCTGTGGTCGAAGCTGTCGTCGGCCCAGCCATAACCGATGTGGCAGCGGTTGCAGGTGGCTTCGTTGGACAGGATGCCTGTACAGAAATTGTTGATCAGGTTCTTCTTGCCCAGGTAGGTCACCCCCCGCCCCTCGATGTAGGCCTCCCGCTCCCAGTTCCAGTGGGCGTTGGCCAGCACCTCATTGCCCCGCTCCGTGTGACAGGAGAGGCAGGTTTCGGTGATCTCGTGGGGGTTGTCGAAGTCGCGCTGCAGCTGTTCGTGCTTGCTGTGGTCAACCGACGGGATGTGGGGTATGGAAAACTCAGCCCGGAGTTCCTCCAGCAGGGTGTTGTCTTTGGTGGCATCGCGCAGCATCACCGTGATGATGACGATGGGGAAGACAACGGTCAGGATAAAAGTGGCGATGTTTTTCATATGCATATGTGTCAATATCGGCATACAAATATAAGTGAAATACCGTGCAAAAGGAAGAAGGTGAATGCTTAATTTGCCCTGTTCGTTCACTGCGCTGGCATGGCGTGGTGGCACCGGCTCATTTCATCCTGTATTCAGGGTGCTCCTGGTGGGGTGGGGGACACCCTGGGGTGCGGGACATCCTGGCCGCCAGGCTCCGCCCTGCATGCCCGGACCGGCATTGCGCAGCACTTGCTGGCCCGGGTCTTGCGCTTTATGGTGTCAGAAGCTGGCCGTGATCTTCAGGCGCAGCATATGTTTGTCTTTCAGTCCCGCGAAGAGATGATCCCCCTTGCCGTCGGAGAAGAAGCCCCCGAGGCTGATCTCCAGGTTGTCGATCCCGTGGTAGGTGATTTCGGGACTGTAAAACCAGGCATAATGGTTCTTTGGGTCGTCCCAGTCGCTGACGGTCACTCCCCCCGCCAGGGGCTGGATGCGCAGGTGGTAGCGCAAGAGATCCCTTTCGGTTTGCAGGATGAGGTAGTCATTCAGTCCATCGCGTCCCCCTTCATGGAAGAAGCCCCTGACATACTGGATGTTGGCATAGGTCCCGCCGGAAAAGCTGTAGTCGCAGCCCAGCACGAACTTCAGGTAGGCCTCCTTTTTCAGTGCCACCATCTCTTCGTGCCAGTCGAAGGGCTCGACGATCACCTCTGTGCGCATCTCCCTTTCGGGGATGAACACTCCGGCCTCGGCCCAGATACCCAGGCGGCCGATGCTGCCGGCCATATCGGCCCCGATCACGTGGTGGCGGGGGTACACCAGCCTGGCCGATGAATGGAATTCGCCGGTTGGCTGATCCATTTCGATGTGTATGCTGTCGGGCAGGGGGAGATAATCCCTGCCGTAGACGTAGCTGATTGAGAGGTCGGTATTCAGGATGAAGGTGGAAAAGCGCGCAGCCAGGGTGCTACCCTCACCCAGGTTGTTGGGGGGCAGGTTCACTGATTTGTTTTCGATGGAGATGGGGATGTCGCCATGGAGCGTGGGCAGGACAAACTCCAGGGCAAAGAGGTCTGAAAAGGGTCCCAGCGGCATGTTGGCCGGTTGAAAGCGGGCTATGTGCACCAGCTGAAGGCTGTTCTGGTGGTTGAACCACCATTGCAGGCTGATGGCGTCGGAGCCGTTGGCGCGTCCGAAGTCCAGGAGATCCTCCAGGTCGGGCGGGTTCAGGTTGTCGGTAGGGTTGAAGCGGTCGGCCGTGCCCCAGGCGATCCGTTGCCGTCCCACCCGCATATCGAGCTTGTCCGACAGGAACCCGGGCACATCCAGGTAAAGCTCCCTGATGTCCAGGTTCCACGGACTCACCCGGTCTTTGTCGAAGAGGTCCCCGGAGGACGTCACCACTGACGGACCCAGGTGGCGCAGCCACACATTGGCTGTCACGCGCAGCTGCTGGCTGCGCCTCTCCATGGTGAGGTCCAGCCGGTTTTCGTTCCAGGCCCAGTCTCGTTCATCCCTGAGCATCATCCGCTGGTCCGACTCGACGGATCCCCGCCACAGGAGGGGGGATTCGGCGTAGATGGCGGGGGCGGAGAACAACAGGCAAACGATGGCCGCCAGGCTGATGCGCCATGCGGCCAATGTCCCGCAGGGGCGCTGCTTCTGGCCTGGGGAAGTGTCGTGTTGGCGCGCAGGGGTGATTGCGGGGACCCATTGACGCTGCAGTTCTTTTTCCGGGGGAGCATCGTGCTGTCGGGCAGATCCGCTCACCGTGGGGTCGTGGCGCCTGTTTTTTGTCCCGGGCAGGCCGTGTTGATGTATACGGTTCCTCACCGGTGCGCCGTGGTGCGGTTTCCGGAAGGGGAAGGGGTGCTTCGGTGGTTGTTTTACTGGCTTCATGGTGCGGTGTTTTTAATGATGACCTTATCTGCTGAAGGGCAGGATGGGGCCTGTTCAGAAGCGT
This sequence comes from Bacteroidales bacterium, assembly GCA_007120675.1. GTDB lineage: Bacteria > Bacteroidota > Bacteroidia > Bacteroidales > UBA7960 > PUPG01. The sequence continues at coordinate 2,195 of SKNE01000170.1, read as the reverse complement.
CCCAGGTTCCTCACCGTGAACACCTCATCGCCGATGCCGCTGTTGAGGATTACCTTTTCAAAGACCATGCGGGTGCTGTGGTTGCGGCGCTTATTGGTCATCATGATCTCTTCGGTAAACCAGTAATCCCCCTGGCGACCGAAGGTGTATTCCGCCACCTTGTACAGCTGTCCGCCCCGGTCGTAGCTTTCCATTTTGATCGGGTAGTGGTTTTCCTTGTGGACATGGGCGATGATCTTTGAGTAGTCGCTGCGCAGGTGGGGCAGGGGGGTCAGCTCCAGTATCCATCTGTCGGTCGCCTGGTCTTTCAGCTTGGCAGAGAACCGTTCGGTATAACGTTCTGCTTCCAGGTCTTCATAGGAGAAGTCGGTACCTGCGAAGGACTGGTTCTTCACGTGGGAGGCGATCCGTCGTTCGCGGCCGTAGGCCGGCATGTAGAGGTACATCACCTCATCGGGCAGTGAGAGGAAGGCGATGCCGGCCTCTGCTGCCGGTGATGTGAAGCGGAACAGGCGCATGTCGGCCCCTTTTTGCCAGACGCTGGCCTCCCTGACGCGTTCATTGCCACCCCTGTCGGTGAGGATCATGCGCACCTCACTCTGCTGGTCGTCGGGGGCAAACAGGACTTCGTCCATCTTGTGCAGTATCTCTGCTGCATCCTGCGAAAGCAAAGGGCCCTGGGACACTCCCAGCAACAAGCCCATCCAAAGGAAAGAAATGACAAGTGTTTTCATGATTCAGCATTGTTTATCCATTCACCGGCCCTTTATGCGCCGGTCCGAATGGCTTGGTTTTTTTCAATAACAGCGGGAGCAGGGTGAGTGTGGCCATCCCTGCCGTGATCATGGTGACGGCGATGAGAAAGCCAAAGCGTTGCAGGGGCACCAGCCTGGAGAGGGTGAGTGTGGCAAAGCCCGCACTAACGGCGACCATATTGATGAAGATGGCCTTTCCGGAGATGCGTATGGCCCTGGCCAGGCTCTCCTCCTGTGTCTGCTGCATCCGTTGACTTTCAGCGTAACGGCTGATGAAGTGGATCGCGTAGTCGATGCCGATGCCGATGGTGACGCTGCCGGCCAGCACGGTGGCTATGTCCAGCGGCACCCCGGTGAGCCCCATGGTGCCGAACAGTACAACGAGGGTCACCGCGATGGGGATCACTGCCAGGGCGCCCAGGCGGAATGAGCGCAGCAGCAGCCCTGTCATGACCATCACCAGCATCATGGCAATGACCAGGCTGTAGGTCTGGCTGTTGATGATGCTCTTGTCCAGCCGCCTCAGCATGATGGGGGTGCCGGTTACCGCCAGCTCGAGCTCGTCACTGCGGTGCGTTGCCACAAAGTCGTCGAAGCGGGTTTCGATCTCGCGCAGGACATCCAGCTCGCTGGATGTCACGTAGGCCTGGATGATCCCCTCGCCCAGGTCAGCACTGACCAGCTGCTCCATGATCTCTTGTCCGTCCAGCAGAAACCAGAGCTGGACAATCTTGACGGGGTCGTCAGGTATCACTTCCCCCTCGCCCATGACATCGTTCATCTGCCTGACCAGGTCGGCCACGGACTGACTGTAGGGGATGTAGTCGAAGCCTGCCATGAAGTCCTGTGCCTCCTCCATGAGGGAGAGGGTGGCCGGACTTTGTATGTCGCCGCGAACCTGCAGGTAGAGGGGGCTGCTGCCGTGGAATTGCCGGTTGAGGAGGTCCTCTGCCTTCCGCACCGTGCTGTCGCGCTGAAAGTAGTCCATGATATCCACCCGGCGTTCGATGCGGCTCATGCCCACCAGGGAGAGGACGATCAACACTCCCCATGCGGCGAAAAGCGCTCGTTGGCGGCGGAATACCAGGGTGGACAGTTTCCCGGGAAGGAGGTCAAAGGCCTGGTTGTTTCGGGGTTTAGCAGGGGGCAGCCGTTTTGCCTTGCGCTGACGGGTGGTGGCCAGGGCTGCGGGGACGAAGGTGACAGCCAGTGTCAGCGAAAAGAAGATGCCCAGGGCGCTGAAGAATCCGAATTCACGGATCATCACCAGGTAGGAGCCCGCGATAAACGACAGGAAGCCGAAGATGGTTGTGAGGGAGGCCAGGGCCACAGGGACGGTGATGTATGCGATGGCACGCTGCAGTCCGCCTTCCGGATCCTCCTGATGTCCGGCCACCACCGCGTTGACCACGTGGATGGCGTAGGCACTGCCCACGGCGA